>JAGGZG010000103.1 GCA_021162125.1 Anaerolineae bacterium | reverse complement strand
GTCCCTACCAGCCCGCCACCCGAGGTGACGCCGGCGCCGACCGCGATACCACCCACTGCTACCCCGCTACCCGCCACGCCGGCGCCCACGCGCCCACCACGACCAACAGCCACTCCCACCCCCCGGCCACCACTCGACCTGGGCAGTCTTGGGCCGCGCACTTACCTCTACGTCGCGGTGATCGCTTTCATCGGGGCGGCGATCCTGCTGTTATTGTTCATCCTGGTGTGGAAGCGGGAGCCTCACACGGAGGAGACCCCACGCGCGACATCAACAACTAGCGGACAGGAGACCGATGCCGCGGACTAAATTGCTGGAGATCCTCTTTGTAGTCACAGCCGGACTGGGTTTGCTATTCGTCGGGTGGGCGGTGCTCATCGACCGCACGGCCGCGCCCGCACCCACGCTGACCACTACAGCGACTACGGCCGCGCCCATAACAGCGGCACCGACGCCGACACCCACCATCCCGCCGTCCCCAACGCCCGCATCGCCCATCACTCTCACCATCCTGCACACCAACGATACGTGGGGCTACGTCTGGCCCTGTGGCTGACACCAGCCGAAAGGTGGGTTGGCCCGGCGGGCCACCAAGATCAAGGAAGAACGTGCCGCTTCTCCCTACGTGCTGCTCCTCGATGCCGGCAATTCTATCTACGGCGACCAGGCCCTCACCCAAATCACCCAGGGGCGGGTCGTGATCACAGCGATGAACCTCATGGGTTACGACGCGATGGCTCTGGGGGCGGGTGATTTCCGGTTGGGATTGGAGGTCTTGCAAGCACGCATCGCCGAGGCCCGGTTTCCCATCCTCTCGGCCAATGTGCTCGCAGCCGACACCAGACAACCGTTCGTGACTCCCTACGTCATCAAAAAAGTGGGCGGGTATCGGATCGCTATCCTGGGACTGACCGATGTGGGAGAGATAGAGACCATCCTCGGCCAGGATGCCCGCGCGCTCAAGTT
The DNA here is from genome assembly GCA_021162125.1 of Anaerolineae bacterium. Taxonomy (GTDB): domain Bacteria; phylum Chloroflexota; class Anaerolineae; order JACIWR01; family JACIWR01; genus JACIWR01. Next base: position 7,678 of record JAGGZG010000103.1, on the reverse strand, counting down.
GCTGGATCCACTGGAGACCGCGCGGCGTACCGTTGCAGAACTGTGCCCCCAGGCGGACGTGCTCATTGTCCTCTCCCACCTGGGCACCCAACTCAACCGCCAACTGGCCGATACGGTGCCGGGGATTGACGTCATAGTCGGCGGGTTGGTGGCGGAATGGCCCAAAGAACCATGGCGCAGTCAGGTAAACGGCACCTTGCTGGTCGAGGCCGAGATACCCAGCACCGGCTACGCCGGACGACAGATTGGGGTGCTACGTTTGCAGCTTGAGGGTGCGCACGGGATCACCGGCTACACGTGGGAAAATGTGACGATTACCCCGGATTACAGCGACGATCCGGACATGAGCGCTTTGTTAGAACGTTATAGCACCCAGTGAGCGACAGAATTGAGCGTAGGGGCGGATGAGTGCCGCCAGCAGAGTCCGGGGAGACTGACATCAGGTAGGCAAAGAGGATAAGAATGCGCTACGAACCCATCGTCGGCATGGAAGTCCATGTCCAACTCCTCACGAAATCCAAAATGTTCTGCTGCTGCCAGGCAGACGTATTCGGAGCAGAGCCCAATACCCTGGTGTGCCCTGTGTGCCTGGGAATGCCCGGCGTGTTGCCGGTCATCAATCGGAAAGCGGTCGAATACACCATCATGGCCGGGCTGGCGTTGAACTGCCAGATCGCCGAGTTCTCCCGCTTCGCCCGCAAGAACTACAGCTACCCCGACCTTGTGAAAGGCTATCAAATCTCCCAATACGAATTACCCCTTTGCCACGACGGTTGGCTGGAGATTGAAGTAGACGGCACGTCCAAGCGCATCCGCATCGAGCGAGTGCACCTGGAAGAGGATACCGGTAAATTGATCCACGTTGGCGAATACAGCCTGGTGGACTACAACCGCTCCGGTGTACCCCTTATGGAAATTGTGAGCAGGCCGGACATCAAGTCCGCAGCGGAGGCATACGCCTACCTCACCAAGCTACGACAGATCATGCGCTACCTGGGCGTCAGCAGCGGCGACATGGAGAAAGGTGCCATGCGCTGTGAGGTCAACGTCTCTCTGCGTCCGGTGGGCACGGAGAAACTCGGCACCAAAGTGGAGGTCAAAAATCTTAACTCTTTCCGTTCCGTCAAGATGGCCCTGGCATACGAGATCCAGCGGCAAGCGGAGACCCTGGACAAGGGCGGGACTATCGAGCAGGTGACTATGGGCTGGGACGAGGAGCGTCAGCGCACGGTGGTGCAGCGCAGCAAAGAGTTTGCCCACGACTACCGCTACTTCCCGGAGCCCGATCTGCCGCCGCTGGAGATCAGCCGCGAATGGGTGGAGGAGATACGAGCCCGCTTGCCCGAACTGCCCGCCGCCAAACGTGACCGTTTCATGACCCAGTATGGCCTCTCGGCCTACGATGAGAGAGTGTTGGCCACCGACCGTGCCGTGGCCGATTACTACGAGGCCTGCGTGGTTGCTTACCCGGACGGCAAGAAGGTCGCTAACTGGGTGACGGGAGAGCTGTTCCGGTTTCTGAAGGAGACCAACACCACCATCGAGTCCGTCAAAATCACCCCAACTGCGTTGGCCGAGTTGCTGACCCTGATCGAGAGAGGAGCTATCAACATCAACACCGGCAAAGCGGTCTTTGCTGAGATGCTCAGGACCGGCCGTGCGGCAGGCGAGATCGTCGCCGAACGGGGCCTGGCCCAGATCAGCGACACCGAAAAACTGGAACGCATCGTGGACGAAGTGCTGGCTGCCAATCCTGCCCAGGTGCAACAATACCTGGACGGCAAAGAGACCATCATCCGCTGGCTGGTCGGCCAGGTGATGAAAGCCACGCGGGGCAAAGCCAATCCAAAACTGGTGAACCGATTGCTAGATGAGAAGTTGCAGGCTTTGCGCCAGCTTCGCGAAGGCGGGCAGTAAACAAGCTGGGAGGTATCAGATTGAGCGAAGAAAGCACAATCCCCGTCGGGCAGCTTTCCCGCGAGTTATCGGCTCTGCTGACCGTTTCCCGCGCGTTGGCGACTGCCGCTGACTTGCAATCACTCTGCACCACGGCCGTGGAGGCTCTCGTCAATGTGTTCGAACCCGCCGATGCAGGCATTTTGTCGCTGTGGGGTGAGAGGGAGCAAGCCCTCGCCGTCCAGGCCGCGATTGGCTACGACCCCGCTATCCTGCGGCGTTCCCGTTTCCGCAAGAGCGAAGGCATATCGGGTAAAGTGTTCGCAGACAGTGAACCACGGCTGTTCCCCACACCGCAGGCCGTCGCAGCGGCCAGGGAAGACATTCACCCCGAGAACATGGTTCACATGGAGAAGGCGGCCGGCGGTGTCGTGCATCCCAGGAGTGCGCTGGGCGTCCCTCTGATGCTGGGAGATGAAACCTCCGGCGTGTTGCTGTTGGAGCAGTGGCAGCCGGGGCCGGCCTTCACCGAGGCTGACATCCCGTTGCTGCAAGCTTTGGCCAGCCTGGTGGCACTGGCCGCCGACCGTATGCGATTGCTGGCCGAGGTCGAGCGCACTCGTGCCGTCGCCAAAGATGACCACCTGAAGTCGGAACTGCTATCAGCATTGGCGCACGAGATGCGCACCCCGCTGGCGTCCATCAAGGGCTATTCCACTGCCCTGCTGATGGAGGAGATTCAATGGGAGCCGGCCAAGCAGGCAGAGTTCCTACGTATCATTGACGAGGAAACCGACAAGCTGGAGGGAATCATCGGCGACCTGCTGGAATCCTCCATGATCGAAGCTGGCCGGTTGGAGATCAAGCCGGAACCTCTCCTTCTGCCCCGCCTGGCACGAGGGATAGTGGACGACGTGCTTCATTACACGGACAAGCACCGTTTCGTGGTTAGCTTCCCGCCGCACTTCCCCATCGTGGACGCCGATCCGAGGCGCATCCACCAGGTGTTGCGCAACTTGTTGGAGAACGCGGTCAAGTATTCCCCGCACGGTGGGCTGGTGGTGGTGCGCGGTGAGGTGGGCCAGGGTGAGGTCATCATCAGCGTCGCGGATCAGGGAGTGGGCATCGCCCCGGAGAACCTGAACCGCCTGTTCGAGCGCTTCTTTCGGGCGCGGGAACTTGAAGAGCACGTGGCGGGTTCAGGGCTGGGGTTGCCTATTGCCCAGGCCATCGTGCAAAGTCACGGCGGCCGCATCTGGGCCGAGAGCAAGCTGGGCAAAGGTTCGACGTTTTATTTCACCCTACCGCTGGGTGGGCTGAGCGCCGACCTGGAAAGCGAGGAGAGGAATAGAGAGGTGTTCGATGGTTGAAGCAACGATCCTGGCCGTGGATGACGAGCCGCGCCTGCTGCGCCTGGTGAACGAAGTGCTGACCGCGGTGGGTTATCGGGTCGTGACAGCGAACAACGGTGAGTCGGCGCTGGAGGTTGTTGCATTGGAACAGCCCGACCTCATTTTGCTGGATATTCGTCTGCCACACGGTATAGATGGTTACCAGGTTTGCCGCCGGGTGCGCGAGTTCTCGGACGTGCCGGTGATCATGCTCACCGCCAAAGCGCGCGAGAACGACCTGCTGCGCGGGTTCGATGCGGGTGCCGACGACTACCTGACCAAACCCTTCAGCGCCAAAGAGTTGCTGGCCCGCGTGAAGGCTGTGCTGCGCCGTTACCGCTGCCCGGAGGAAGTGCGCACCACCTCGGAATTGACCTGCGGTGAATTGCGCATCCAGTTTGCCCAGCGCCGGGTTTTCGTGCGGGGCAAGGAGGTCAAGCTGACGCCCACTGAGTACCGGCTGCTGCGCGTGCTGGCCCTCAACGCCAACAAGGTAATGTTACACCGGGATTTGCTGACCCAGGTCTGGGGAACGGAGTACCGCGACGACATTGACTACCTGCGGGCCTACGTCCGCTACCTGCGCCAGAAGTTGGAGGAAGACCCTCACAGCCCAAAGTACATCCTCACCACGCCCGGTGTGGGCTACATGCTGGCCTGCCCCAAGACCACCTGAGCCCTCAACCCATCTGACCCCGTCCCTGCTACGAAGGGCGGCACACGGCAACGTGCCGCTCTTTTTTCATGCCTTTTTCATTCTCGAGGCCCATCTTTTTATGCGTTTTTCATCCCTTCCGTGGTATATTTCATAGCGCGGCTTCCGGCCGCAACCAATCTTTGGGACACGGATTCACACGGATTCCACAGATTTCTGTTTCTTTTTTCTCCGTGTTCATCCGTATAATCCGCGTCCTACAAAAATTCTCGCGCATAACGCAAATCTTGGAGAGTAATTCTATAATGTATACTGAGCGCAGTTAAGTTTGTGAAAGTGGGGCGAGACTGATTGGTTGTTGTGTGATGCGTGTTGCGTGTTCCGTCCCATCACGCACCACGTAACACGCAACACGCTTTGGAGGGTCAAAAGCACACATTGGGCTTGGCTCTGTTTTCACTGAACCCAATTGCGCTGAGTATAGAAGCGAGCGACAGGAGGAGGAAGAAGAAGAAATGGATGCCTCGGACTTTTCCGTGAGTGACATTGAAGACATTCTGGGCCATCACCCCTACGGCTCCGATGTTTCATTGATCGCGGTCATGGAGGAACTCCAGGCGCGCTATCGTTACCTGCCGCAGGATGCCTTGATCCTGCTCAGCGAGCGTCTGGGTGTACCCCTGAGCCAGGTCTACAGCGTGGCCACTTTTTACAACGTTTTCAGCCTGGTTCCCAGGGGCGAGCACCTGATCAGCGTCTGTCTGGGCACCGCCTGTCACGTCAAAGGTGGGGACAAGATTCTGGACAAGATAAGACGGGAGTTGAATCTCGAGTCGGGGGACACAACGGAGGATTACCGTTTCACGGTGGAGGAAGTCCGCTGTCTGGGGTGTTGCAGCCTATCACCGGTAGTGCGGATTGACAACGACACCTATGCCCATCTGACGCAGGAGAGAGTTCCCAAAGTCCTGAAAAAGTACCAGCCCGCAACAGGAGAGTAGGCAGATGAGAATACTGACTCTGAGAGATCTGGAGATGGCCGGGGCGCGAGGTACTGCTGCCCTTTATCCATCCCAAACAAAGATCATGGTAGGCATGGCAACCTGTGGCTTGGCCTCGGGCGCCCAGGAAGTGTACGATGCGCTGCTGAACGAGGTTAGCCGGCAGGGAGTAGATGCGGTCATCAGGCAAGTGGGTTGCATCGGTTGGTGTTGCAAAGAGCCCCTGGTTGACGTCCTATCGCCCGGAAAGCCGCGCATTACTTACGGAGAGATAACTGCCAAGAGGGTACCCAAAATTGTAGAAGCGTTGGCTCAGGGAGAAATCGTGAAAGAATGGGCGATAGGGAGGTTGGATGGGGACGAGAACCTGATCGAAGGCACAAAGAGAAGCTACCTCGCAGACGACGCCCAGGTCCAGGTAATGAACCAGGTTCCTCTCTACAAAGAGATTGACCTGTTCAAGGATCAAGTTCGGATCGTCATGAGAAACTGCGGTATCATTGACCCCAGAAGCATTGACGAATACATCGCCAGAGGCGGATACCTGGCGCTGTACAAGGCTCTTAATGAGATGTCTCCCGAGGAAGTGATTGAGGAAATCACCCGCTCGGGGCTGCGGGGCAGGGGAGGCGCGGGCTTTCCTACCGGGCTCAAGTGGAAGTTCACCCGGCAGAGCAAGGGCGACACCAAGTATATTATCTGTAACGCCGACGAAGGAGATCCAGGCGCTTACATGGACAGAAGCGTTCTCGAAGGGGATCCGCATACTGTGATAGAGGGTATGATCATCGGAGCTTACGCCATTGGGGCCAGTGAGGGCTACATCTACGTCCGCGCTGAGTACCCACTGGCGATTGAGATGCTCACCATAGCCATCCAGCAGGCCGAAGAGTACGGACTGTTGGGGCAGAATATCCTCGGCTCTGGCATGGATTTCCAGATCAAACTCAGCATGGGGGCCGGAGCTTTTGTCTGCGGAGAGGAAACTGCACTGATGGCCTCCATCGAGGGCCGGGCCGGCGAGCCACGACCCAGGCCGCCTTTCCCTGCCCAAAGCGGACTCTGGGGCCAGCCGACTAATATCAACAACGTGGAGACGTGGGCCAATGTCCCGGTGATCGTTGCCAGAGGAGGGGATTGGTACGCCAGAATCGGGACCGAGACCAGCAAAGGAACAAAAGTCTTTTCCCTGGTAGGCAAGATCACAAACAACAGCTTGATCGAGGTCCCAATGGGGATAACGCTGCGCCAGATTATCTACGGGGCAGGCGGAGGAATAGCCGACGGTAGGGAGTTCAAAGCAGTGCAGACCGGCGGCCCCTCGGGCGGATGCATCCCCGCCGAGTTAATTGATCTTCCGGTGGACTATGAGCAGCTCACGCAGGCCGGATCGATCATGGGGTCTGGGGGGATGATTGTCCTGGACGACAGGACTTGCATGGTTGACCTGGCCAAATACTTTTTCACCTTCCTCAAGGGTGAGTCTTGCGGCAAGTGCATTCCCTGCCGCCTGGGGATCAACAGGATGCAAAAGATCCTCACCGACATCACCGAGGGCAGAGGGAAAGAGGGAGACATCGAGCTGCTTGAACAGTTGGCCGTGACGGTCAAGGGCGCTTCACTGTGTGGGCTGGGGCAGACGGCTCCCAATCCCGTCCTGACCACCATACGTTATTTCCGGGATGAATTCGAGGCCCATATCAAAGAGAAACGCTGTCCAGCGGGCGTTTGCCGGGAGCTGATCGAGTACTCCATAGACGCGGAGAAATGCACCGGCTGCGGGCGTTGCGTCAGGGTCTGCCCGCAGGAAGCTATCGTTGGGGAGAAGAAGAAGCCACACGTACTGGACCCGGCGCTGTGCATCAAGTGTGGGGCCTGCTACGAGGTCTGCAAGTTCGGGGCAGTGGTGTTGAGTTGAGGAGGAGCCGGTGATTACGTTGACCATTGACGACCAGAAAGTTGTGGCCGAGGAAGGGATGACGATTCTGGAAGCAGCCAGAGAGCATGGCATCTATATCCCCACGCTCTGTTATCACGAAGCGCTCAAACCCTACGGAGCCTGCCGGCTCTGCATCGTAGAGTTCGCGGACGAGAGAAGGGGCGCCAGGCTGGTGTCATCTTGCTCCTTTCCCGCCCAGGATGGCGCAGTGATTCGGACGAATTCACCGCTTGTCCTGGAGGCGCGCAGGATGATCATCGAACTTCTGTTGGCCGATTGCCCAGACGTTAAAGCAGTCCGTGAGCTCGCCGATGAATTAGGCGTCGAAAAATCCCAGTTTGAGCCGGAGGGCGAAGGGAACGACTGTATCCTGTGCGGCCTGTGCGTGCGGGCCTGCCAGGAGATCGTGGGGGTCAGCGCCATCAGTTTGATAAATCGCGGCATCGAGAAGAAAGTCAAGCCACCCTTCGAGATCGCATCCAGTGTTTGCATCGGCTGCGGCACCTGCGTCTTTGTCTGTCCCACCGGGGCCATCACACTGGAGGATATCGGCCGGCCCAGGCTGGCGCACGAGTGGCATTCGGAGTTCCAGGCCAGGCCGTGCCGCGTCTGCGGCGATCATTACCTGGTTCCCGAATCAGTTTCCGACTACCAGGAGTTATTGGCTGAGGAAGAGCCTTCATAAGCTGGAAGGCGATCAGCAGGGCAGGGTTATTCAATTCTCCCCCTCATCCCAGCCCTCTCCCCTGGGGGAGAGGGAGCCAACGCCCCTCGCCCTACGAGGGAGAGGGGTTGG
>JAGGZG010000357.1 GCA_021162125.1 Anaerolineae bacterium | reverse complement strand
TGGCGCAGCATGCTGCGCCCCTACAGGCCCCGAGGTAGCGGCGGGCGGCCCTGCCCGCCGTAGGCCGACACAGCGGCCGGCCGCTACGAGACAAACCTTATTCTGGGGGATGGGAGAGGTCTCCGAGACCAGAGCACAGCAGCAACTCGCCCCCAAACTGAAATGCGCCCCGCGCTCGGCACCACTTTACTTTTTAAGACGCTTGATATAGAATAGACCACATCAATCGGGAAAGCGGTGCCGTCCTCGTCAGGCCGGCAAGCTGTGCGGAGGGATTGTGCTGACCTACAAGGACGCCCTTGATTACATCTACGGTTTCACGGATTACGAAAAGCAGACGGCTTTCCAATACACCTCGGAACGCTTCGACCTGGGACGGGTGGTTCGTCTGCTGGGACTCCTGGACAACCCCCACCACAGGTTCCGGTCCATTCACGTGGCCGGCACCAAAGGTAAGGGTTCTACGTCAGCAATGCTCGCCTCTATCTTGCGGGCAGCCGGCTATCGGGTGGGGTTGTACACCTCCCCCCATCTACATACTTTTCGCGAACGCATCCGTCTGGATGGCGAGATAATCTCCGAAGGCTCCGTGGCCACGCTCACGGAACGGTTACAACCGTTGGTCGCCCAGGTTCCGGACTTGACTACCTTTGAGGTCATCACTGTACTGGCGTGTGAGTATTTCGCGGAGAACGCGGCAGACCTGGTCGTGCTGGAGGTCGGATTAGGCGGTCGTCTGGATGCAACCAACGTGGTCACTCCCCTGGTCGCGGTGATCACCCCCATCAGCTTTGACCACGTACAGTATCTGGGACACACGCTGACCGCCATCGCTACCGAGAAAGCGGGGATCATCAAGCCAGGCGTGCCGGTGGTCAGTGCGCCGCAGCCCGCCGAAGCGCTGACCGTCATCGAGGCCGTCTGTCTGGAGCGAGGCGCGCCGCTCACCGTAGTTGATCGCGCGTGGACGTGGCGCTCGGAGGAAGCCACCCCGGAGGGCCAAACTTTCTCCGCCCGGCCCACCGGCGGAACGTGGAACACCTATCGTTTGCCTCTGCTGGGCAACCATCAACTGGGGAACGCCGCCACCGCCTTGACCACGGTAGACGTGCTGCGCGGCCTGGGTATTGACATACCCTCGGACGCAGTGGTCAATGGTCTGGCCAACGTGCATTGGCCCGGCAGGCTGGAGGTGATGGGCCGCCATCCCTGGGTAGTGGTAGATGGAGCGCACAATGGTGACTCGGCGCAGAAGCTGGCCGCTGCCCTGCCGGCCCTCTTCCCCTACCGGCGGATGATTCTCGTCTACGGTGCGCTGGCCGGGCACAGCGTCCCCGACATGCTGGCTGCGCTGCTACCCGTCGCCGATGAGGTGATCCTCACCCGCGTGGGCAACCCGCGCGGAGTTGATCCGGCCACTCTGCTGGTCGAAGTACAGGCCCGGGGCAGACAGGCGGAGTGCGTAGCCCCCGTGGGCGCTGCTCTGGAACGGGCTTTGCGCATCGCCAGCGCGGAGGACCTGGTCTGCGTGACCGGTTCCCTCTACGTGGTGGCCGACGCGCGGGTGGCCTGGTACAGACACGTCGGTGAACCGGAGCCGCCAACCGATCCGTAGACTCGCGTCAGTTGGCCGAATCACAAAAGTGTGGTATATTTACTATGGAGTTAACTGCTCAGGCTACTTCTGTTAGCGATTGAAATCGCCTCTAGAGGGCTTACAGCCGAGCGTCCACCTGCGTGGACGCGCCTGTCCACGCAGGTGGACAGGCAGCTTTAGCTCCTCAGGCGCGGTTTCAACCGCTGGCCTGAGTAGTAACCTATGGAGCAACAAACCAGGGCAGATGGACAAGTCTGCTCCGTGGATATGGAGGCTAGAGGGAATAATGGACGAGGAACTGCAAACACTATTAAGAAAATTACGCGAGCTAGGGGAAGCCGAGTTGGATAGACTGGACGAGGATGCTGATTTCACAGACACGCGCGTTTATCCCGTGTTGCCCGTGCGCGATACGGTGATGTTCCCCCACATGGTCTCTCCGCTCTTCGTGGGCCGCGACCGCTCGCTCAAAGCCGTGGACGCGGCGACGGCCAACGAGGACACAATCATAGTCGTGGCTCAGCGGGACCCAACCGTGCAGGAGCCGAGCCCGGAGGACCTGTATACCATCGGCACCGAGGTGGAGATCGTGCGCATGTTGCGCTTGCCCGACGGGACGACCAGTATCCTGGCCCAGGGCAAGCAGCGCGTGGCCATCCTGGACTACGTGCAAAGTACGCCTTACTTCATGGCACACGTGCGGCCCATCATCGAGCCAAGCGAGAAGGGCCTTTCCACCGAGGCTCTGATGCGCGCGGTGTTGGCCCTGTTCGAGAAGTGCGTGCAACTGAGCCACACGATTCCGGACGATACTTACATTTTCGCCATGAACGTGGACGAGCCCGGCTGGCTGGCAGACCTGGTCGCCTCTACCCTGGAGCTTGACCTCGACGAGCGACAGAGTATCCTGGAGACCATTAACCCGTCGGTGCGCCTGCAACGGCTGAGCATCATGCTGGCCAGGGAACTGGACGTGCTGGAACTGGAAAACCGCATCCACACCCAGGTACAGCAGGAGGTGGACCGTTCGCAACGCGAGTATTTCCTGCGCGAACAGATGAAAGCCATCCAGAACGAGCTGGGAGAGGGCGATGCCTTCACCCAGGAGATCAACGAGTTGCGGGAGAAGATCGCCGACTCCGATATGCCAGATGAGGTCCGCGAGAAGGCGGAGAAAGAGCTGAACCGACTGGCAGCCATGCCTCCCATGGCCCCCGAGACGGGGATCATCCGCACGTACCTGGACTGGCTGCTGGAATTGCCGTGGAGCAAGGCGACCGAGGATAACATGGACATCGCCGCTGCCGCGCGGGCCCTGGAAGAGAGCCACTACGGCCTTTCGCAGGCCAAGGAACGCATTCTGGAATACATCGCGGTGCGCAAGCTGGCGGCGGACAAGATGCGCAGCCCAATCCTCTGCTTCGTCGGCCCACCGGGCACGGGCAAGACCTCGCTGGGTAAATCCATCGCTGCCGCGTTGGGCCGCAAGTTCGCGCGCGTGAGTCTGGGCGGCATCCGCGACGAGGCTGAGATTCGCGGTCACCGTCGTACTTACATCGGCGCCATGCCGGGCAGGATCATTCAGACGATGCGCCGCGCGGGAACCATCAACCCCCTGTTCATGCTCGACGAGATTGATAAGGTGGGCATTGACTTCCGTGGCGATCCCAGTTCCGCCCTGCTGGAGGTGCTGGATCCAGAGCAGAACTTCGCTTTCAGCGACCATTACCTGGAGGTGCCTTACGATCTCTCTCACGTGATGTTCATCACCACGGCTAACGTCCTGGACCCGATTCCGCCCGCCTTGCGTGACCGGATGGAGGTCATCGAATTCCCCGGTTACATCGAGGAGGAGAAACTGCACATCGCGCGCCGCTTCCTCATTCCGAAACAATTGGAGGAGAATGGCCTGTCGAAGAGACAATTGCTCTTCTCGGACGCGGCGCTGAAGTCCATCGTCCGCGAGTACACCTACGAGGCCGGGGTACGCAACTTCGAGCGGGAGATTGCCCGCATCTGCCGCAAGGTGGCCCGCCGGGTGGCCGAGGGCAAACGCGCTCCCAGACAGATCACCAAGCAATCCCTGCTCAAGTTTCTGGGCCCACCCCGTTACACCTTTGGGGTCGCCGAGCGTAGGGACGAGGTGGGGGTGGCCACTGGCGTGGCCTGGACTTCCGCTGGCGGCGATCTGATGCCGGTGGAGGTTACCCTGATGGAGGGCAAGGGCTCGCTACTCCTCACCGGGCAACTGGGTGAGGTGATGCAGGAATCGGCGCAAGCCGCGCTCAGCTACGCCCGCTCGCACGCCAAGGAGCTGGGCATCAAAGGCGAGAAGAGCAACTTCGACCGCATGGACATTCACATCCACGTCCCGGAGGGGGCGATACCCAAAGACGGCCCCTCGGCGGGAATTACCATCGCCACGGCACTGATCTCGGCGCTCACCGGCCGTCCGGTGCGTCGGGACGTGGCCATGACCGGCGAGATTACCCTGCGGGGCAAAGTGCTACCTATCGGCGGCTTTAAGGAGAAAGTACTGGCCGCGCATCGGGCCGGGCTGCGCACCGTGCTGGTGCCCAAAGAGAACAAGAAAGATTTGATCGAGTTGCCCAAGAAGGCCAGGCGCGATCTGAAGTTCATCTTCGTGGAGCGCATGGACGAGGTGTTGGCCGAGTCTTTGCTGCCGGCGCCATCTCCTCGCGAGCGGACGACTGCGAAAAGCCGGCGAAACCCATCACAAACGGGTGATGGGTCACAAGCCCGTGCAGATTAACGGTGGGACCAGCCGTGAAAGCACTCTGCGCAAGAGCACAAAAACCATCACGTTCAGGAACGAGGTGCGGCGCGCTTTGGAAAGTGCGCCGCACCTGCAGAATGGGTTCAGCGCTGCTGCCCTCTTTCCTGCGCCTGGTCAGTATCGTCAGCCTGGTGGGACTGGCTCTCGCGGCGTGCAACCCCATTAAACGCGAAGACCCCCGCCTGGACTTCACCAAAATCCTGCCGGAGGAATTGCGGGCGCAACAGGTGGAACGCCTGGATACCGACAATGACGGCCATCTGGAGTGGGTGCTGTTCTATCAATATGACGTGATCGAGGGCCAAACGGGACGGCGGTTCAGTCCCATCGCCGCCGTGGTCTACAATGCCGATGTGCCGCAGGGCAGGAAGGAACCGCCCGTGATCTACCCTTATCCTTTGCGCCCGCCGGATGAGGATTACCTGGGCGAGAATCGCTGCCAGGTGCGCATGGCCGACGCGATCACCACAAACGATGGCCCGGAAGTGGTGGTCGAGAGCATAGACGCCAACGGGCTGATCACCGACGCGGCCATTTTCACCTGGCGCGTCGACGAGGAAGCCGGGGCAGGCTCCCGTGGCTACAAGTGCCTGGGATTCTTCCGCACCCGTGGTCAGATCGGGATAAGCACCGACCTGGTGGTCGTTCAGGAGCGCACTGATGAGCGGAGCCAGTTGGCAGTGCGTCGCGTTTATCGGCCGCAGAACGGTTCATACCTGGACGAGCACGATCAATTACGTCCCCCCGTCGAAAGCAGTGTGGAATTCGCTTTCGGCAAGCCCAAGGACGTGACCAACTCTCCCTATCCCGAAAAAATCGTCCTGGCCTTTTACAAGGACATCAACACCGACGCGGCGTTGGATTACCTGAGCCAGGCCGGACGCGAGCGCCTGGTCCGTGGCAAACTGGACACGGGTTCGCCCTGGCCGCGCAGTCGCATTGACAAAGCACTGGTGCGTGAACTGCGCTACGTCCCGCCCATCCCCGGCAGCTCCGAGACCGGGGTAAGCGTCCGCGTGTCGTTCAAATCCACCACGGGCGAGGAGAGCGAGGTGGTCGAGCTCACCTGGGTGCTCGTCCGGGAAAAGGGGCTTTGGAAGATGGACCGCTCCTACCGCCCATCAAAACCGGCCCAGGAGAGCGGGGGAGGGGAGAAAAAATAACACAACCACCAAGTTACGCGAGCATATCCAGCTGCTCATCTCTGGCACTTTCCTGCGCGAGGTGATGGGTTGGGCGCACGAGGAATTAGAGGCGGTACGGGGACGCACGTGGAAGCAGATGGAAAACGGGTGAGACGCCGCGTCTTTCTGACTTGGACGGCGACCCTCGTCCTCCTCGTAGCCACGACCCTGCGCTTTTATCGCCTCACCGCGCAGAGCTTCTGGGCCGACGAGGGGAATAGCATCAGCCTGGCACAACGCAGCCTGGTACTGGTCACCCGTGGCGCGGCCCACGACATCCACCCGCCACTGTATTACTACCTTCTGTGGGGCTGGATCCGCATTTTCGGCGACGGGGAGTTCGCCGTGCGCGCCCTGTCTGCCGTGCTGGGCGTGGCCCTGGTGTACGTCACCTGGCTGCTGGGCTGTCGCCTGTCCGGCCGGCGCGTTGGCCTGCTGGCCAGCTTCCTGGCCGCTATCTCCCCCTATCAAGTGTATTACTCCCAGGAAGCACGAATGTACATCCTGGCCGCGCTATTGGGCGCGCTATCGGTGTATCTCTTCGTGCGTCTCCTGGAAGACGCCAGCCGCGGGCGAGGGGCTGGCTTTTTACTTCCCGCGAGCTGGGTGTTGGTAACTGCCGGGGGGCTGTACACCCACTACTCGTTCCCCGTAATCGTCCTGATGGAGAACGTGATATTCGCCCTCTGGTTGGTGCGGACCTGGCAGCGGGGGCAAGCCTGGCGGCGGTTGATGGGTTGGGCCGGGCTACAACTGGCGGCCTTTGCCCTGTACGCTCCCTGGCTGCCCATCGCCTATCGGCAGCTCACGGCCTGGCCGGCCCTGAGCCCAGCCTACAGCCCGGCGTTCATCGCCGGCGAGGCCCTACGCCTGCTCAGCCTGGGCAGGACAGTGACACCCGGCGGGCTCACAAGCTGGCTGCTGGCCGGGTTCGCCGCGCTGTGCCTGCTCGGCCTGTTTCCTGGTGGACGGGACAAATGGGATAAACGGGCGGCCGCCGACCCGTTGTTCGCCACTCTGCTCCCCGCCTTCTACACCGTGACCCCCGCGCTGATGATGATCGCCCTCTCGCTGGCCGGCCGCCCCGCCTACCGCCCCAAGTTCTTCCTGGTGGCCAATCCCGCTTTCTGCATCGTGCTCGCCCGGGGGATACTGGTCTTGTGGAAATCACGCACCCGCTGGCTGGGGGTGGGGTGGGCCGTCGTTGCTGTGGCCTTCGTCGCTGCGGCGTCGTTCGTCTCGCTGCACAATTACTACTTCGATTCCCGCTACGCCCGCGACGACTATCGGGGGATCGTACACACGATTACGGCGATGGAGCGTCCGGGCGATGCTATCCTGCTCAACGCGCCCAATCAGTGGGAAGTGGTGAACTATTACTATCACGGTAACGCACCGTTGTACCCCCTCGCCCGCCGGCGCCCCCTGGACCCCGAACAGACGACTGCCGATCTGGAGAAAATCCTGGCCCAGCACGACCGCCTGTTCATGCTTTACTGGGCCACCGACGAGAGCGATCCCACGCGCTTCATCGAGACCTGGCTGGACGCCCACACCTACAAAGCGTGGGATGCCTGGTACGGGCGAGTGCGGCTGGCTATCTACGCCGTGCCCCGCGCAGCATCGGCGGAGGACATGCGCCCGTTGGACGTGCGCCTGGGTCAGGCCATCGCCCTGCGCGGATACGCTCTGCTCAGCGAGACCGTGGCCGCGGGCGACATCTTACAGCTCACCCTGTTCTGGGAGGCCCTGGAGATTCCGCCAGCCCGCTATAAGGTCTTCGTCCAGGTGTTGGATGCCCAGGATCACATCGTCGGCCAGCACGACAGTGAGCCCGGCGGCGGCCTGCACCTGACCATCAATTGGAAACCGGGCGAGCAAATTACCGACAACTACGGCGTTCTGATCAAAGCGGACACCCCGCCGGGGCGCTACCGCCTGGTAGTGGGCATGTACGATTTGTTCACCAACGAACGGCTGCCCGTGTTTGAGCATGGCGAGCCGCGCGGTGACGCCGTGCTGCTCACTTCCATCGAGGTGCGGTAAAGGGCCGAATCGGCTCCATTGGCTTAATCGGCTGACCGAGCAAGGTGCGACGCACTTCCAAAAGTGTGTTGCACCTTTTTTACTCACCACGCGGTATGAGGTAGTAATTAGTAATGAGGAAGGAGATTAGGTCAGGGCCATTTGGTTGGTGGTACCAGAGTGCTATTGACGTGCGAGATTTTGTAGATTACAATGTGATAAATGATTTTTAGCAAATGCTGCCCTTGATTCACGTACCCAACCCTGAAACGAACGATGATGAGAACGACAAGTCGGCTTTTTAATTCCACGCCCCTTCTCTCTCTCTCTCTCTCTCTCTGCGCACCCAGCGATACAAACTGACGCATCCATCACTGCCGGAGTGAACCCGAGCCGTCCGGAATGTGCCATCGTGGCACTTCTGGGCGGCTCTTTTTGTTGGTTCTACGTGGAATAGTGGGGTTCGCGTTGGTGTCCCTCAAGCATCGGGCTGAAAGGACAAAGCCCGCTGAAGCGGGCTCAGGGCGCTTTAGCGTCCTTCGTTCTCTTAGCCTGGACGTGAACGTCCAGGCCCCACTCAGTAGTTGAGAAATCCGCCCCCCGCCCGGCGCTGAAGCGCCAGGCTCAGCAGCAGAAGCCCGCTGAAGCAGGCTGTGGTGGCCTCGGAGCCGCCGTCCACATTGGCGAAGGGCGCTTCAGCGCTCTTCGCCTGCTCAGCCTGGACGTTTACGTCCAGGCCCCACGAATCCGCGAAGAACCTTTTTGTTTTACCCGCAGATAAGACAACTCAAAACACACAAAGGAGGCTCAACGATGAAAAAGTCAGTATCCCGGTGGATCAGTTTGTTCCTGATTCTCTCTATGCTGGTGGGGCTTGGCCCGGCTCCCGTCCTGGCTTCCCAAGCACCGCAACCGGCAGCACCGTCTTCCAGGCCTGCCAGACAACCTGCTTTCCAGCCCGGAACAGGCCACCGTCTCTGGGCCGGCACTAGCAACGCTGGCGTCTGGCTATACCAGAACGGGGTCTGGGAGCAACGCAGCAATGGTCTGGGCAACGTCTCGGTGCACAGCTTGCAGGCAAATCCCTTCAATCACAACGTTCTGCTGGCGGTGACCTCGAACGGGGTCTATCGCACCAGCGACGGAGGCCAGAATTGGTTCCCAGTGACGATGCCCTTCACCCAGAGTGGCTGGAATGTGGTTTTCTGGGACCGGGCCAATGCGGGCGAGGTGGTGATCTCCGGGCCAGATATGGGAGAAGAATGGTTCAACCCCGACCCCCGGGCCGCTGTCTCTTACGATGGTGGACAAAGCTGGACGGGGATTGACCTGGATCCGAGAGATGCTCAAGAAGCCATACCCAGGGATGTGTGGGGATTGGATGGTCAATGGTATATACTGGCTTACAGCATATATAACCACCCGCTGAGACAGTGCCACCGTAGCATCTTCTGGCGCAGTGGTGACCACGGCCAGACCTGGGAGGCGGTCTGTACCTGGCCCCGGGATTGCACTGACAGCGACCGTCACGTGACGGGCCTATGGAGCGATCCGCTCCACCTCTTCGGGACTTTCGACGGAGGGGTGAGCAATCCCGTCATCGAAAGCACCAATGGAGGTGATGACTGGATCGCCAGCAGCTTCTACATCACCAAACAACGCCAGATCATGGCCGATCCCGTGCGGGAGGGGGTACTGTGGCTGGCAGCCAGGACAGGTCTCTACCGCTCACAGACCGGAGCCAGTGGCTTCCAGCAGGTCTTCGACGCCGGGAACATTGACGTGAGGGCGGTGGCCGTGGATGAGTACGAGGGAACCGTTTATCTGGGTGGCAACAACCGGTTGATGGCTTACTCCCTGGATGGAGGGGCGAGTTGGACCAACGCTTCTCTGCCTATGGGCGGGCCGGTGGTATATGGTACCAACATTCTCGCCTTGGCGGCCGAACTTTCCCCTCTGAACGAAGGGACGATCGCCGCCGGTCGCACTTACGCTCCCGAAGACCCCTGCCTGGCCAACAACCCGCAGGGCTTCGCCGGCCACCCGGTGAACACCCACAGCGGCAACTTCACCCATCAGGAAGTGGACGTGTCCATCCCCACCCGTGGCCTGCCCCTCACCTTCCAGCGCTCCTACAACTCCCTCGACACCTACGCCGGTCCCCTGGGCCATGGCTGGACGCACAACTACAACATGCACCTGGAAGTTATCAGCGATACAGTCACGTTGATGGCCCCCCTCGGCTCGCGCCTGGAATTCACCGATAATGGCGACAATACCTTCACCGCCGGGCCGGGAGTGCGGGCCACGCTGGTGCGCAACGCCGACGACACCTACACCCTCACCCGTGGCGACCAGATCGTCTACACTTTCGACGCCAACGGCCGCCTGACCGCCCTGGCCGACTCCAACGACAACACCACCACCCTGACCTACACCGGCGACAATCTCACCGCCATCACCGGCCCGGCCGGACGCTCGCTGACGCTGGCCTATGACGACCAGGGGCGCATCACCCAGCTCACCGATCCCCTGGGGCGCGCGGTGAGCTACACCTATGATGCCAGCGGCAACCTGGCGACGGTTACCGATGCCCTGGGGCAGGTAACGGGGTACGAGTACGATGCGCTCAATCGGCTAAATCGGGTGATCGATCCCAACGGCCACACCTACACCAACACCTACGACGACCAGGGGCGTGTCGTCTCCCAGACTGACGGCCTGGGCCAGACT
The DNA here is from genome assembly GCA_021162125.1 of Anaerolineae bacterium. Classification (GTDB taxonomy): domain Bacteria; phylum Chloroflexota; class Anaerolineae; order JACIWR01; family JACIWR01; genus JACIWR01. The sequence continues at coordinate 1,465 of JAGGZG010000357.1, read as the reverse complement.
ACCACCTTCGCCTACGGCGACACCCAAACCGTCGTCACCGACGCCAATGGCCAGGCCACGACCTACACCTACGACGAGGTAGGCTTGCTGGCCTCGGTCACCGACGCCCTGGGGAACACTACGAGCTATACCTACGACGAGAACTACAACCGCACTGCCGTCACCGACCCGCTGGGGCGGACGACCCATTTCACCTGGAGTGATTGTGGCTGCTCCGTCACCTCGATTACCGATCCGCTAGGCGGGGTGACGACAATGACCTACGACGGGCGCAACAACCTCACCTCCCGCACCGACCCGCTGGGCCGGACGACGACCTTCACCTACGACGCCCACGACAACCTGACCGCCATCACCGATCCATTGGGCAACGTCACCACCTTCACCTACGACGCCCACGGCCAGATGCTCAGCACCACCGACGCCAACGGTCACACTACCCAGTTTGCCTACGATGGCTACGGTAATCTGACGGCGGTCACCGACGCCCTGAACCACACAACCACCATGAGCTACGACCTGGCCGGGCGTGTGACCTCGACCACCGATGCCAACGGCCACACTACCACCTACGAATACGATCTGCTTGATCGGCTCCAGCGGGTGACCGATGCCCTGGGCGGTGTGACCTCTTACACCTACGACCCGGTAGGCAACCTGCTGACCACCACCGACGCCAACGGTCACACCACCACCTTTGCTTACGACGCCGCCGACCGGTTGATCACCACCACCGACGCCCTGGGCGGGCAGGTGGTCTACGCCTACGACGCCGTAGGCAACCGCACCGCCGTCACCGGTCCCAATGGCCACACCACCACCTACACTTACGATCCGCTTAATCGGCTCCAGCGGGTGACCGACCCGCTGGGAAACACCACCCAATACGGCTACGACGCGGTGGGCAACCTGACCGCCATCACCGATGCCAACGGCATCGCCACGACCTACGGATACGATGCGCTCAATCGGCTGCATCAGGTGACCGATGCCCTGGGCGGCGTCACCACCTACGCCTATGACGCCGTGGGCAATCGCACGGCCATCACTGACGCCAACGGCCACGTCACCACCTACACCTACGATCCGCTTAATCGGCTCAATCGGGTGACCGATCCCCTGGGCCATGCCTGGACCTACACCTACGATGCCGTAGGCAATCTGGTCAGCACGCAAGACGCCAACGGCGCGACAGTGGACTATGCTTACGACGCCGTCAACCGGCTGATAACGATTGACTACCCCGCTCCGCAGGGCGACGTGAGCTTCACCTACGACGCCGTGGGCAACCGGCTGACGATGGCCGACCCCACCGGCACCACCACTTACGCCTACGATGCGCTCAATCGGTTGCATCAGGTGACCGACCCGGCGGGCCAGGTGGTGAGCTACGACTACGACGCGGTAGGCAACCGCACGCGGCTGACCTACCCGGTAGGCGGGCGGGTGGATTACGCCTACGATG
>JAGGZG010000052.1 GCA_021162125.1 Anaerolineae bacterium | reverse complement strand
GAGGGAGCCAAAGCCCCTCGCCCACTTCCCCCCCCGCTCGCAGGGGGGAAGCCTGTCCTCCCCCCGTGGAACGGGGGGAGCTAGAGGGGGGCGCGATCCATGCATAGCCACTTTGTGAAATCTGCAAAAGTAAAGGGAGACGAAACCTGCGGACAATTCTTGCGTAAATAAAGCGATGGCATTTGCTATATCTGATGTGTCGTACAATAAGTGAGAAGGAGGGCGAGGTGAACAACGATAAGGCAATACAAGTGCAGGACTTGCACAAGAATTTTGGCGACGTCTACGCCGTGCGGGGCATCAGCTTCGAGGTGCAGGCGGGCGAGATATTCAGTCTGCTGGGGCCTAACGGTGCCGGCAAAACGACCACCATCTCGATGCTCTCCTGTCTCCTGGAGCCAACTCAGGGGGACGCATTCGTGATGGGACACTCAATCCGGCGCGAGCCGATGGCCGTCAAGTCAGTCATTGGAGTGGTCCCGCAGGAGGTCGCTCTCTATCCCGACCTTTCTGCCCGCGAGAATCTGCTCTTCTGGGGCAAGATGTACGGCCTGCGCGGCGCTGCCCTTCGCCAGCGGGTGGACGAGGTGCTGGAGGTCATCGGGCTGACCGAGCGACAGAAGGGACGGGTGTCCAAGTTCTCCGGCGGGATGAGGCGCAGGCTGAACATCGGCATCGCGCTCCTACACAAGCCGCAGGTCATCATCATGGACGAGCCGACGGTGGGCATTGACCCCCAGAGCCGGCGCAACATCCTCGACAACGTCAAGGAACTCAACCGGCAGGGAATGACCGTCCTCTACACCACCCACTACATGGAAGAGGCTCAGGAACTCTCCGACCACATCGCCATTATGGACCAGGGCAAGATCATCGCCTACGGCACGCACGATGAACTGGTCAAAATCGTCGGCGAATTGGACCGCATTGACCTGACGATCAGCACCGAGTCGGCGCGGGTGATCGAGCGGTGGCGGGCGACCGAGGGCGTGCACGAGGTGTCGGCTGAGGACGGAAACCTTACACTGCTGGTGGACGACAGCAACCTTGTCCTGCCACGCCTGTTCGAGGCGGCCACAGATGCGGGAGTGCGCATCACGTCGGTCGAGATACAAGAACCGAATCTGGAGGCGGTCTTCTTACATCTGACTGGGCGTGCCCTGCGGGACTAAGACGTAATGCGTAGCTACGTTTCACGTTTTACGTATCACGGCCAGGAGATAACAATGAAAATGCTAGATATTGCCTTGAAGGGCCTGCTCCGCTCTTTCCGCAGCGGGTTCGCGCTGATGATGATGTTCGCCATGCCGCTGATGATCACCGGGATTATGCAGTTCGCTTTCGGCGGCCTGGTGAGCGACGGGGAGAGCTTCGATCTGCCGGTGACACGGGTGCAGGTCGTCAACCTCGACCGGCCCGATCCACAGAGCGGCTTTTCGGCCGGACGAATTCTGGTCGAGTTCCTGCAAAGCGAACAACTGGCGGACATCCTGCAAGTTACGGAGGCATCCGACGAGGCCAGCGCCCGCGCAGCGGTGGATAGCCAGGAAGCGGGAGTGGCAGTCATCATCCCCCCCGATTTCACCGCCGCCCTGACCGCATCGGGGGAGAGTACCACGATCACGTTGGTTCAAGATCCAACCTTGACGCTGGGACCGGGCATTGTCAAGGAACTGATCAGCCAGTTTGTGGATGGCTTTGCCGGTGCTAAGATTGCCACCAGCGTCGTGGCCGAACAATTGAGCAAACGGGGAGTGGAAGTAGACGCCAGCCTGATGCAGGATGTCGCCATGCGGTATGCAGCCTGGGCCAAAGCGCTGGGCGAAAGTCAGAGCCAGGGGGCACACCCGGCACTCGACATCCAGCCTCCATCTGGCGAGACCGAACCCCTCAACCAGGGGACGGCGATGATGGGAAATGTTTTCGCCGGCATGATGATCTTCTTCGTCTTCTTCACCGGGGCCAGTGCGGCCGAGTCCATCATCCGCGAGGACGAGGAGGGAACCCTGGCCCGGCTGTTCACCACTCCCACGCCGCGGGCGGTCATCCTGGGTGGCAAGTTCGCCGCCGTCTTCGTCACGCTCGCCGTCCAGGTGATTGTGCTACTCTTCGCCTCGGCGCTCATCTTCGGTATCCGCTGGGGAGAGCCGGCGACGGTGGCGTTGGCAGCGCTGGGGCTGGTCGTGGTTGCGGCCGGCTTTGGCGTGCTGATCATGTCTTTCCTCAAGACCACGCGGCAGGCCGGCCCGGTGATGGGTGGGGTGCTGACGCTGACCGGTATGGCGGGCGGGTTGTTCACCACCGGCTTCCAGAACTTGCCCGCTGCTTACGAGATCATCACCCTGTTCACACCACACGGCTGGGCGTTGCGCTGCTGGAAGGCGGCCCTGGCAGGCGGGGGCGTGAGCGACGTGCTTCTGCCGGTGGCCGTCACGTTGGGGATGGGTCTGGTTTTCTTCGTCATTGGCGCGTTCGTTTTCCGCAAGCGTTTCGCGTAGGAGGTGTCTTGTGCGCGTAGTTGATCTGGCACTCAAAGACCTGTTGCAGGTGATTCGGGACTGGAAATCACTCCTCTTTTTGGCGGTGATGCCGATCCTCTTCACCCTCTTTTTTGGCGCCATCTTCGGTTCCTCCGGCGCAGCGGACGACCCCCGTCTGCCGGTCGGGTTCGTAGACCACGATGGGGCCAGCGCCATCAGCACCAGCCTGCGAAGCCTGTTGGAAACCTCAGATGCGATCCGCCCGGTCGTCCTAGAGGAGGATGAGGTGGAGAGGGCAGCCGACCTTGTCGGCGACGAGGACCTGGCGGCGGTGGTGATCGTACCGGCCGGCTTCAGCGAGCAGGCCCTTCGACTCCGCTCAGGGCAAGCTCTTACGGGCGAGGAGCCCCGGCTGACGCTCATCGTTGATCCCAGCACGCCGGCCGGCCGGCCGGCCGCCAACGCGGTGCAGGCGGCCGTGACGCGACTGTTGGGCGCGGTCGAGACCGCCCGGCTCAGCGCCGAGGCGTATGAGGCCAGGCAGCCATTTAGTGATGAAGCAGCCCGCCAGTCATACCTGGACGAGGCGCTGGCGATGGCAAGTGCCGCCTGGAACAATCCGCCACTCACCGTCGCGGTCGAGCAGGCGGGAGCGCCGGCCGGAGAAGAAGAGATGGCGCCGAACGTCTACGCCCAGTCGTCGCCAGGGATGCTTGTCCAGTTCGCCATCTTCGGGCTGAACACGTCGGCGATGGTGCTGGTATTAGAGCGCAAATCCAAGACGTTGCAGCGGCTGCTGACGACCCCCATCACCCGGGCAGAGATCATCGCCGGTCACGTGCTGGCGATGTTCGTCGTCGTCTTCCTCCAACAGGCGTTGCTCGTCGCCTTCGGCCAACTGGCCCTCGGCGTGGAGTACATGCGTGAACCCGTGGCCACGCTCTTGGTGATGGTGACGCTGGCGCTGTGGACCGCCAGCCTGGGATTGCTCATCGGCGCGGTCGCCAAGAGGGAGGATCAGGTCATTATGTGGACTCTTATTGCCATGTTCGTCCTCTCGGCCATGGGTGGCGCCTGGTTTCCGCTGGACATCACGGGCAAGGCTTTTGCGACCGTCGGGCATTTGATGCCCACCGCCTGGGCGATGGACGGTTTTCAGAACATCGTGATGCATGGCCTGGGGCTGAGTTCGGTGCTGCTTCCGGCGGGCATTCTGTTGGGATACGCCGTCGTGTTCTTCGCGCTGGCGGTGTGGCGCTTCAAATTCGAGTGAAAGAGGATGGCATCTACGCCTGGCCCGCACCTGGTCACCTGACCAGGGCGAAGACTACCCACCTGACCAGGCACAAAACTCCCCGGTTGGCCGATGCGCCGAGGAGTTTTCTGTGATACACTAGGGATGTAAGTCTGGACAAGTATTTGAGTAAGCAAAAAAGAAGATAACTGCTCAGGCTACTTCTGTTAGCGATTGAAATCGCTTCTAGAGGGCTTGCAGCCGAGCGTCCACCTGCGTGGACGCGCCTGTCCACGCAGGTGGACAGCCAGCTTTAGCTCCTCAGGCGCGGTTTCAACCGCTGGCCTGAATAGTAACAAAAGAAGGAGAAGACCATGGATTACGGAAAATTGCTCACGCAAGCGTGGAACATCATCTGGGAACACAAGTTCCTGATCCTGCTCGGCGTGCTGGTGGCATTGGGCGGCACCGGCGGGGGCGGCAACGTCAATCTCAACGTTTCCCTGCCCAGGGGCGATGTTCAGGAGTTTGACTTCCGGCTGCCACAGCCTGAAGAGCTGGGCTTGCCTATAGGAGTTGCCGCAGCCGCTCTCGTATTCATCGGCATCGCCATCGTGGTCGGCATCGTGCTGTGGGCGGTCTCCACCATCGCCCGGGGCGGGCTCATCGCCGGGGTGAACGCCATCGAGTCCGGCATGCCGTCCGACTTCGGGCAGGCCTGGCGTGCCGGATGGGAGAAAGGATGGAGGTTGCTCGGCATCGGGGTGCTACCGGCCATCCCGGGGTTCATCATCGGTTTGGGCGTGGCCGCTGCCTTCGTGGGTCTGTACCTGTTCAAAGTCGAGATGGGCCCTCGGCTGGCTAACATCGGGCTGGT
>JAGGZG010000280.1 GCA_021162125.1 Anaerolineae bacterium | reverse complement strand
CGCTGTGAAAGCATTAGCGGAGACCCAAGTCACTATCGTTGGATTGGGACTGATGGGCGGCTCACTGGCGGGGGCGTTGCGCGGGAAGTGCCGGGCCGTCGTCGGCGTGGCGCGACGGGCGGAGACAATTGAGACGGCGCTGGCCCGTGGCCTGATTGACCGGGGCACGACCGACACGGCAGACGGCGTGCGCGAAGCGGACGCGGTTGTCCTGGCGACGCCAGTGCGCGTCATCATGCGCCAAATGCACGAAATCGCCCCCCTCCTCCCGAAAAGCTGTCTGCTGATGGACCTGGGCAGCACCAAGTCTCAGATCGTCGCCGAGATGGCGCGATTGCCCAACCACGTTCAGCCGTTGGGCGGGCATCCGATGTGCGGCAAGGAGGTATCGGGCATCGGGGCCACAGACCCGGCGATTTACCGGGGCTGCACTTTCATTCTCACGCCGTTGCCGCGCACGTCGGAGGAGGCACTGGCCCTGGGCCGTGAACTGGTCGAAGCCGTTGGCGCAAGTCCTCTGGTGCTCGCAGCAGAGCGCCAGGACTTCCTCGTCGCCACCGTGAGCCACCTGCCCTACCTGCTGGCCTGCGCGCTCGTCGCCACGGCCGACGCCCTGACCTCCCCCGACCCTGCGGCGTGGGAGATCGTGGCCGGTGGCTTCCGCGATACGTCGCGCCTGGCCGGCAGCGACGTGACGATGATGGTTGACATCCTGCTGACCAATCGGGAGGAGGTGCTGAAAGCACTGGATGTCTACCAGGCGCAGTTGCGCTGCCTGACCCGTCTCGTGGAAGCCGGAGATGAGGATGAGGTGCGAGACGTACTGAGCGCCATCCGTGCCAAACGACAGGAGATGTTCCCGTGAACTTGACCGTTCATCCAGGCGGGCCGTTGCGTGGCTGCGTGCGTGTCCTGGGCGATAAATCCATCTCCCACCGGGCGCTGTTGCTCGCTGCCCTGGCCGACGGCGACAGCCACATCGCCAATTTTCTTCCCTCCGGCGATTGCCTGGCGACGCTGGCCTGCGTTCGAGCGCTGGGCGTCGAGGTGACTCCCATCCCTTCGACTTTGCTCAGGGCAGGCCCCGGCCCTTCACCCTACGAGGGGACCGCGTTCGTCGTCCACGGGCGCGGACTGCACGGACTGCGGCCGCCCGCCGCACCACTGGACTGCGCCCGCTCCGGCACAACGATGCGCCTGCTGGCGGGCATCCTGGCGGGGCAACCGTTCTCCAGCACGCTCACCGGCGACCGGCAACTGCTCCGCCGCCCGATGCGCCGCATCGCCGAGCCACTCCGCAGCATGGGCGCCGAGATCGAGACCGCCGGCGGCCACGCTCCCCTGACCATTCGCGGGCGGCGGCTGCACGGCCATGAGCACACCCTGGCCGTCGCCAGCGCACAGGTCAAGAGTGCGCTGCTGTTGGCCGGGCTGTACGCCGACGGCCCCACCACCATCCGCCAGCCGGGGCCGGCCCGGGACCATACCGAGCGGATGCTCGCTGCGATGGAAGCCAACGTCCAAGTGGCCAGCCTCACCGTCACCCTCTCGCCTCTTTCTTCTCCCCTCGCCCCTCTCTCCCTCAGCATCCCGGGTGACGTTTCGTCGGCGGCCTTCCCGCTGGTCGCGGCGGCGTTGGTGCCCGGCTCGGAGGTCACCGTCGAAGGCGTGGGCGTCAACCCCACCCGCACCGGCCTGTTGGACGTGCTGCGGACGATGGGGGCTGACGTGACGCTGCATCACGAGCGCGAGCAGGGAAACGAGCCGGTGGCCGACGTGACGGTGCGGGCCTCGGAGCTGCGGGGCGTGGAGGTTGGAGGCGACACGGTGGCGCGCATGATTGACGAGTTCCCGGTGCTGGCCGTCGCCGCGACGCAGGCCCACGGCCCCACCGTCGTGCGCGATGCCGCCGAGTTGCGCGTCAAGGAAACCGACCGCATCGCCGCCATCGTCGCCGGATTGCGGGCACTGGGCGCGCGCATCGAGCCGCTGCCCGACGGGTTCATCATCGAAGGGCCGACCCCCCTGCGCGGCGGAGTAGTGGATAGCTACGGCGACCACCGGCTGGCCATGGCCCTGGCCGTGGCTGGACTGATCGCGGAAGGAGAGGTCGTGATCAAGAACGCTGGATGCATCGGCGATTCCTTCCCCGGTTTCGTCGAACTGATGCGAGGTTTGGGAGCGGCAATGTCTATCACAAAGGCAGGGTAGACGTGATGCGTATTGCGTATTGCGTGTCGTGTGGCGAATAAACGAAACACGCAGCACGCAATACGTTCCAACTGTAAGTCAGGACACAAAATGACTTCTTCCTCAATCAAAATCAACGGACACACGCAATTAGTTGGATTGCTCGGCTGGCCGGTGGAACACAGCCTCTCGCCAGCCATGCACAACGCCGCTTTTGAGGTACTGGGGCTGAACTGGTGCTACGTCCCACTGCCGGTGCCACCGGAGCGGGTCGGAGCAGCCGTGAAAGGACTGGCCGCCTTGGGCTTCTGCGGTGCCAACGTGACCGTGCCACACAAACAAGCGGTGATGCCCTACCTGGACGAGATTGACGAGACTGCCCAGGCCATCGGGGCGGTGAACACCATCCTCGTGCGGGAGGGGCGGTTGATCGGCTACAACACCGACGGCGACGGTTTTCTGGCCGCGCTGCGGGAAGCGGGCTTCACCCCGGCCCAGCGGCGGGCGTTGGTGCTGGGGGCCGGCGGCGCAGCGCGGGCGGTGGCCTACGCCCTGGCCCAGGCCGATTGCGCCGTCGCCATCCACAACCGGACGGAGCAGCGGGCGGTGCAACTGGCCCGCCATATCCAGCGCGCCGGTACCCGCGCACCCGTCACCTGGTTGTCAACAGACGCCTTACCGACCGAAGTAGACCGGGCCCGCTTCGACCTGCTGGTCAACGCCACCTCGGTCGGCCTGTGGCCCCGCACCGACGCTACCCCCTGGCCGGAAACGTTCCCCCTGCCCTCTCACTGGACCGTCTATGACCTGGTCTACAACCCGAGGGAAACACGGCTGCTGGCCCAAGCCCGCGCCGCCGGGGCCACAGCGGTCTGCGGGCTGGGGATGCTCATCCACCAGGGGGCACTGGCCCTTGAGTTGTGGACCGGCCACCCGCCGCCGGTGGAGACGATGCGCGTCGCCGCCGAAGACGCGCTTGGATGGTGAGCACGGAGGGGAGGAACAGGTGGTGATGATGTTGCGATTTCTGACCGCTGGTGAATCCCACGGCCCCTGCCTGACCGCCATCGTGGAGGGGCTGCCGGCCGGCCTGGCGCTGGACGTGGCAGCCATCAACCACGACCTGGCCCGCCGGCAGGGGGGCTACGGCCGCGGCGGGCGGATGAAGATCGAGCGGGACCGAGTAGAAATCCTGGGCGGGGTGATCCCTTCGACAAGCGCAGGACACCGCGCCGGGCGGACGACGGGTGCGCCGGTGGCGCTGCGCATCGAGAACCGGGACTGGGCCAATTGGCGCGACCGCTGGGCTGCGGGCGACCTACCCCGTCTAACCGTGCCGCGCCCCGGCCACGCCGATTACGCCGGGATGGTCAAGTACGGCCTGGACGACGCGCGACCGGTACTGGAGCGAGCCAGCGCGCGGGAGACGGCGGCACGGGTGGCGGTGGGCGCGCTGGCCAAGCAGTTGCTCGCGGCCTTTGACGTCGCCGTCGGCAGTTACGTCACCGAGATTGGCGGCGTCGTCGCGGAGATTCCCGACCTGCCGCCGGCCGAACTCTGGGCGCTGGCCGAGGCCAGCGACGTCCGCTGCCCCGACGAGGAGGCCGTCGGGCGTATGCGGGCGGCCATTGACGCGGCGCACCGGGCGGGCGATTCCCTGGGCGGCGTTTTCGTCGTCGTCGCCACCGGTGTCCCCGTCGGCCTGGGCAGCCACGTCCACTGGGACCGGCGGCTCGATGCGCGGTTGGCGGCGGCGGTGGTGTCCATCCCGGCCATCAAGGGAGTGGAGATCGGCCCGGCCTTCGAGAACGCCCGGCACCCCGGCACGCAGGTGCACGATGAGTTTGAGCGAATCAGCGAATCAGCAGATCAGCAAGTCAACGGTGGTACGTCGTTTCCACCTGTAACGCGCACTTCGAACCGCGCCGGAGGTATTGAAGGGGGCATGAGCAACGGGCAACCTATCGTGGTGCGGGCAGCGATGAAGCCCATCCCCACCACCCTCACGCCGCTGCGCTCGGTGGATCTGGCGACGGGCGAGCCAACCACGACCCAGTATCAGCGTTCCGACGTCTGCGCTGTGCCAGCCGCCTCGGTCGTCGGCGAAGCAATGGTCGCCTGGGTGCTGGCCGACGCGCTCCTGGAGAAATGCGGCGGCGATAGTCTGACGGAGATGGCAAGATGAGCGAGGGTATAGGTCAAAAGTTCAGGGAAAAAAGAACCGGGGTCCGCGGCAGACTGTCACAGCCCCCCGGCAAAGCAGGGGGTTTATGGAAGCAGCCCCTGCCGCAGGCGGGGATAAGGTCACCACTGCGCCAAGTCCCCCAAAGTTCCGAAATATACCCGATGAGCAACGTGGTCTTGACCGGGTTTATGGGGATGGGCAAAACCACCGTCGGGCGGACGGTCGCTCGCTGGCTGAATCGTCTGTTCGTGGACATGGACGCTGAGATCGAAGCACGGGCGGGTAAGTCCATTCCGCGCATCTTTGCCGAGAACGGAGAGAGGGCATTCCGGCGGATGGAGGCCGCACTCTGCGAGGAGTTGAGCACCCGAAAAGGGCTGGTGATCGCCACCGGCGGCGGATCGCTGGTGGATCCCATCAACCGGGCGCGGATGATGAACAGCGGCATTGTCGTCTGCCTGAACTGCGACGTGAACGAGGTCCTGCGGCGGGTAGGGGATGACAACAACAGGCCGTTGCTCAACGTGCCCGACCCCCGCGCCGAAATCGAGCGGCTGCTGGCGGTGCGCCGTGAGGCCTACGCCGCCATCCCCTGGCAGGTTGACACCACCGGGCTTTCGGTCGAGGAGGTGGCGGCGCGGGTGATAGAAATCGCAGGCGTCGTCACCCTCCCGGTCCGCTACCCCGGCGGTGCCCCGGGCGGCCCGACTGAGTCCGCCGCAGGACGGCCGCAGGCTGGCCAGTACGAGATATACATCGGCGACGGGGTGCTGGCGCACGTTGGCAGCCTGTTGCGGGCCGCCGGCGCGCCCGAGAGCAGCCGCGTCGCCGTCGTCTCCAATCCCGTCGTCGCACCGCTCTACGGCGCGCAGGTCGAGGCCGCCCTGCGGTCGGCGGGGTTCCGACCCTTTGCCTGCTCCATCCCGGACGGAGAGCAGCACAAGACGCTCACCACCGTTGCCACGCTTTACGAGCAGTTTCTCGCCGGCGGGCTGGACCGCAGCGGCACGGTGCTCTCGCTGGGCGGCGGCGTGACCGGCGACGTGGCCGGCTTTGCGGCGGCGACCTTCATGCGGGGCATCCGCTTCGTCCAGGTGCCTACGACGCTGCTGGCGATGGTGGACGCCAGCGTGGGCGGCAAGACCGGCGTGGACCTCCCCCAGGGCAAGAACCTCGTCGGCGCTTTCAAGCAACCAACGCTGGTGGTCATTGACCCCACCGTGCTGGCGACATTGCCCGCAAAGGAGATCCACTCCGGCCTGGCCGAGATGATCAAACACGGCATCATCGCTGCTCCCGACCTCTTCGCCGAACTGGAGAAAGGGATTCGCTATTCGCCATTCACAACCCACCATTCACCACTCGCAGTTCGCAGTTCGCAAATCGCGCGCGCTCTCCGTGTCAAGATTGAAATCGTGGAGGAGGACCCGTTTGAGCAGGGACCCCGCGCCGTGCTCAACCTGGGTCACACCGTGGGCCACGCACTGGAGAAATTGAGCGACTTCGCGCTGCGCCACGGCGAGGCGGTGGGGATCGGGATGGTGGCGGCGGCGCGGATCGCGGCTGAACTGGATCAGGCCGATTCATCGCTTGCCGACCGCATCGAGGCACTCCTTGCAGCTTGGGGGCTGCCGATCAGATGCCCCCCATTCGATGCTGATGCCATCTGGGGGGCGATGGCCTACGACAAGAAACGGCGGGGACGATCTTTGCGCTGGGTGCTCCCCCGCGCCGTCGGCCAGGTGGAAATCGCCGAGGACGTTCCCCCTCGCGTCGTGAGGTCCGTCCTGTGCAGCATGGGCGCGAGGTGTGAGTGATGACCAATCGCCATTGCAAGGTCCTGGTCCTCCACGGCCCCCTGCTTTGCAGGGGGCCGTGGAGGAGCTAGAGGGAGGCGAGTTCTCCCCCCGTGAAACGGGGGGAGTTAGAGGGGGGCGGCTCTCTCGCCCCCCTCTAAGAGCGTGTCTGAAAAATCGAGATGAAGATACAGACCACCAAGACACAAAGGCACAAAGTGACATTAAAGAGCAGGTAACTCCTCTGTTTCTTGGTGTCTTGGTGCCCTCGTGGTGAATTTTCGGACACCCTCTAACTCCCCCCCGCGCACTTCGCGAGCAGGGGGGAAGTTGGCTACCTGTCCGCCCTTGAACTTTGCAGGGGGCTTGTTCAGTGCTACAACCGCACTCTGTCATTCTGAAGAGCGAAGCGACGAAGAATCTCGTTATTGCGGCAGAGAATCGCCTGCCAGGAACGGGATTCCGGCTAACTGCGGTCGTAGTTTAGGAAGCCCCCGCCTGCGGCGGGGGTAGGGTCACCACCGCGCCAAGCAAGTCACCCACAGTTTTTGCGGTGTACCCCTGGGGCACCGGGGCACGATTGGCTTGCCAAATTTCGATGGAGATGGTATAATCCTGCCTGCACAACCAAATGCTTATGAAAACGTTGACCGGGACGAGTACCGCCTAGTGATGGTCCAAGAGAGAGAGGGTCACCGGCTGAGAGCCCTCTTGACCGGACGGGCGGGAACACCCCCCGCGAGTGGGTCCCTCAAATCGCGTGGTGCGAGAGTATGGGGCCCCGGGACGGCCCGTTATCGCCGCAGAGTGCGTCAACGGTAACAATGGACAATCCGTTGACGAACTTGGGTGGAACCACGTGGAAAACTCCCACGCCCCAGGGCGTGGGAGTTTTTGCATAAGTATAGAAATTTGGGGATCCTCGACAGAAGTGTCCGGTAACAGACGATGCAACACGTAACATGTTTCAGGAGAGATGGCAATGACTACACTGACGATGAAATTCGGCGGCACTTCAGTCGGCAGCCCGGAGGCGTTCGCCCAGGCCGCCAACATTGTGTTGGAGCAGGCTCAGAAGTGGGACCACCTGGTCGTGGTTGTCTCGGCGATGAGCGGCGTGACCGACGCACTGATCCGAGGCGCGCTGACCGCCGCCTCCGGTGACGGCCAAACCTACCATGCCATTGCCACCGATCTGCGGGCCTGTCACTACCGGGCCGTGGATACCCTGCTAGAGCCAGACGGTGAGCGCTCCTCCCTGCTGGCTGTGGTGGACGAATACTTGGACGGGTTCGCCGCCTTCTGTCACAGCGTCCACATCCTGGGCGAGGTCACCCCGCGCGCGATGGACGCCATCTCCTCGCTGGGCGAGCGGATCAGTGCCCGCATCCTGGCCGCCGTGCTCCGCCAGCAGGGAGCCCACAGCGAGGCTGTGGACGCCACTGAACTGATCGTCACCGACGATACCTTCCAGAACGCCGCGCCGCTGCTGGAGGCCACTCGTGCCCGGGTCTCTGCCCGCCTGGCCCCGCTGCTGGACGAGGGCATCATCCCGGTCGTGACCGGCTTCATCGGGGCCACGGAGGATGGCGTGACAACGACGCTGGGCCGGGGAGGCAGCGACTACACCGCCGCCATCCTGGGCGATTGTCTGGACGCCGACGAGGTTTGGACATGGACCGACGTGGACGGGGTGATGACCGCCGATCCGCGCATCGTGCCCGACGCTCGCGTGATCCCTGTCCTCTCCTACAGCGAGGTAGGCGAACTGGCCTATTTTGGGGCCAAGGTGCTGCACCCCCGGACCATACGGCCCGTCATTGAGCGCGGCATCCCACTGTGGGTCAAGAACACCTTCAACCCCACCTGTCCTGGCACCCGCATCGTCCACGAGCCGGAAAGCGCGCCCAGCACTGTCAAGGCAGTCACCGCCATCAAAGGATTGAGCATGGTGACGGTTGAAGGGCGGGGTATGATGGGCGTGCCCGGCATCGCCGCCCGTACCTTCTCCGCCGTCGCCGGTCGGGGGGCCAGCGTGCTGATGATTGTCCAGGCTTCGTCGGAGCAGTCCATCTGCTTCATCATCCCCACGGAGGCAGTGCCACCGGTCATCCGTGCTATCGAGGAGGAGATGGCTCTGGAACTGGGGCGAGGGGATATAGACCGGGTCTGGTCGCTGGACGACGTGGTGATCGTGACCGCCGTGGGTGCCGGAATGCGCGGTACGCCGGGCATCGCTGCTCGCATCTTTGGCGCGCTGGGCCGGGGCAATATCAACATCATCGCCATTGCCCAGGGTTCGTCTGAATGCAGCATTTCGCTCGTCGTCATGGCCGACGATGCCGCCGACGCCGTGCGGCAAATTCATAGTGAGGTGATTCTCAACGCTGGCCCTGAAACGTGAAACGTGCTGCGTATTGCGTTAACGGAACACGCAATATGCTACCCCGTCGTTAGACTTGTTCCCGGAGGTAAACTATGTCCACCGAAACCAAAGTTCCCGTCGCTGTTCTCGGCGCGACCGGTGCGGTTGGACAGCGCTTCGTCCAACTGCTAACCGACCACCCCTGGTTCGAGATCGTGGCCCTGGCCGCGTCGGAGCGGAGCGCCGGCCGGCCATACGCCGATGCCTGCAATTGGGTCATACCGGGTGACCCGCCGCCTTTCGCCAGTGAGATGATGGTCAGCTCCCTGGAGCCGACGTTGCCGGCCCGCCTCGTCTTTTCGGCTCTCCCGGCCTCCGTCGCCCGCGAAGTCGAGCCCCTTTTCGCTCAAGCTGGCTACGCCGTCTGCTCTAACGCCTCCGCCTTCCGCTACGAGCCAGACGTCCCGCTGGTCATCCCGGAGGTTAACGCCGATCACCTGGCGCTCATCGAACGCCAGCGCGCGGAACGGGGCTGGTCAGGCCTTATCGTCACCAGTCCCAACTGCACCACCACCGGTATTGCTATGCCCCTCAAACCGTTGGACGTCGCTTTTGGCCTGCGGCAGGTCTTCGCCACCTCGATGCAAGCCGTCTCCGGGGGCGGTTACCCCGGAGTCGCCTCCCTCGACATCCTGGGCAACGTCCTGCCCTACATCGGGGGCGAGGAGGAGAAGATTGAGCGAGAGACACGGCTGCTGCTGGGCCACGTGGCGGACGGACGGCGGGTCGAGGCCGAAGTCGTCGTCAGTGCCCAGGCCAACCGGGTGCCGGTGCTGGACGGCCACACCATTTGTCTTTCGGTGGGATTTGAGAAGCGTCCGACGGTTGAGGAAGCCATCGCGGCGCTGGCCGACTTCTGCGGGCCAGACGCGGTGCGTGAACTGCCCAGTGCGCCAGAGCATCCCATCCTCGTCCGTCGCGAGCCGGATCGCCCCCAGCCCCGCCGGGACCGGGACGCCGAGGGGGGTATGGCGGTGACGGTGGGGCGTGTGCGGGAGTGTCCGCTCCTCGATCTGCGTTTGGTCAGTGTCTCCCACAACACCCTGCGCGGCGCGGCCAGTGGCTCCATCCTGAATGCCGAGTTGTTGGTTGCTAAAGGATACATCAAATGACGGAGGAATGGGATAATGCTTTGACAACGTATTGCGTGTCGCGTATTCCGTTTTTCCGTCACGCAATACGCAACACGCAACACGCAGCATCGTCTAATGGAGCACTCGAATGAAAGTTTATGGCCGTACATCCGTTCACGAATTCCTGGGCGACCTGGTCATCTACCGCAACCTGGTACCGCTTGACCGCAGATTACCGCCGCTGGCAGAGATCCGGCCCCGACTGAGGTTACCAGAAGGCGTCATCCCGCGCAAGAGCGAACTGGCATACGCCCGCGTTATCGTCCACCTGCTGCGCCAGGCGCGGGCACTGGACGCACCCGGCACACCCATCGAGCGATTGGTCTACCTGGGCGACACACGACTGAACGACGGCACCGCTTTCGCCAACATCTGCCGCGCCGGGGGCTGGCCCGGTCTGGCCTTCATCGGGGCCGAGCGCGATGACCCCGCGCGCGTGGAGGTCGTCGAGCAGGAGGGAGGAATGACGCTCTACCTGGCCAACCGCTGGGCGGCGCTGGCCGACCTCGACTGTTTCTGCCGCGAGCGGGGATTCCCGCTGGACGAGCGGACGGCGGTGATCGTTGACCTGGACAAGACGGCGTTTGGCGCGCGGGGGCGCAATGACCACGTCATCAACCAGGCGCGGGTCGAGGCGGTGCACCGCACAGTCGGCGACCTGCTGGGGGAGGATTTCGATCCAGAGGGCTTCCGGTCCGCTTATGATCGCCTCAACCAGACCGAGTTCCACCCTTTCACCACCGACAACCAGGATTACGTGGCCTACATCTGCCTGATTCTGGGTAGCGGCCTGTACTCGCTGGAATCACTGGTGGTCGAGGTGCGCGCCGGGCGGCTGGCGAGCTTCGAGCAGTTCATCGCCGAGGTAGACGACCGCGCTGCGGAACTGCCCGCCGACCTGCGCACCATCCACCGCCGGATTTACGCCCGCGTGCGGCAGGGCGACCCCACACCTTTCAAAGCCTTCCGGTACAACGAGTACCGGGCCACCATCGAACGGATGGGCTGCCTGGACGACGACGCACCAGTGGCAGAGTTGCTGGAGAAAGAGATCGTCATCACGCAGGAGGTGCGGGAGGTGGCGTTGGCCTGGCGAGAGCAGGGCGCGTTGCTCTTCGGCCTTTCGGACAAACCTGACGAGGCCTCCACCCCGACGGACGACCTGGTAGCCCTGGGCTACCGGCCCATCCACCGGGCGGAGACACACGCGGTTGGAGGTTGAGCGATGTCCTACCATAGTTGGTTGGAGTGTATTCGCGGCTGTGGTCGCCGCTACTCCATTTACGATGTCGTCTACCGCTGTGAGGAATGCGACGGGCTGCTGGATGTAGAGCATGACCTGGAATCGTTGAAGGACCGTAGCGCCGCTGACTGGAAAGCACTGTTCGACCAGCGGACGCGGACTAACGAGTGGCCCTACGGCAGCGGTGTGTGGGGCAAAAAGGAGTGGGTTTGCCCCCAGATAGACGTGGCCAACGTTGTCTCACTGGGCGAGGGCAACACGCCCCTCCTGAAAGTCGAACGACTGGGACAAGAGATTGGCCTGCCCAACCTGTGGGTCAAACTGTGCGGCACCAGCCACACCGGATCGTTCAAAGACCTGGGGATGACGGTGCTGGTCTCGGTGGTGCGGCAGATGATCGCCGGTGGGAAGCCGATCCAGGCGGTGGCCTGCGCCTCTACCGGCGATACCTCGGCTGCGCTGGCCGCCTACTGCGCTGCCGCCGGCATCCCCGCCATCGTCTTCCTGCCCCGGGGTAAAGTCTCCATGGCCCAACTGGCCCAACCCATAGCTCACGGCGCGCTGGTCCTGGCGCTCGACACCGACTTCGACGGCTGCATGCGCATCGTCCAGCAGGTGACGGCTGACCAGACGATTTACCTGGCCAATTCTATGAACTCACTGCGCATCGAGGGGCAGAAAACAGTGGGCATCGAGATCGTCCAGCAGCTGGGATGGGAAGTGCCGGACTGGGTGATCATCCCGGCCGGCAACCTGGGCAACGTGAGCGCCCTGGGCCGGGGTTTTCTGATGATGAAGGAGTTGGGCTTGATTGACCGTCTGCCGCGCATCGCCGCAGCCCAGGCCGCCAACGCCAATCCGCTCTACCTGAGCTACCTGGCGGGTTTCAGGAAACATCAGCCGGTGATCGCGCAAAAGACGCTGGCCAGTGCCATTCAGATCGGCGCGCCGGTCAGTTACGAGCGGGCAGTGAAGGTGCTGCGGGCCTTTGAAGGGGTCGTCGAGCAGGCCAGCGAGGACGAACTGGCGAACGCAGCCGCCCGCGCCGACCGCGCCGGCCTGTACTGCTGTCCCCAGACCGGCGTGGCATTGGCGGCCCTGTTCAAACTGATGGAGCGCCAGGAAGTCCTGCCGGAACACCGCGTCGTGGTCATTTCCACCGCTCACGGTCTCAAGTTCACAAACTTCAAGGTGGGCTACCACGAGCAAACGCTGGCGGACGTAATCGCCCGCTACGCCAACCCGCCATTGGAGCTGCCGGCCGAATATTCGGCAGTGAGGCGAGCGATTGACCAGGCAACTGCCGGCTGGCGGGGGTAGGTTAACCCTCCCGTAGATTTGGAACCTGCGAGAGGGTAGTTTGGCAGCACGAGCAGCGTCAGACCTCCGGGGTCCCTGAAGACCTCGAGGTCTGTTCTTGGCGCTACCGCATAAAGGGATTCCGCAACAACTCAGCGCTACCCACGAGGTGTTGGGGGAGAGAAACAACGGTTCTTCGCGGATTCGTGGGGCTATCGCCGGAAGACTGGACGTAAACGTCCAGACTAAGAGGACGAAGGTGCTAAAGCGCCCTGAATACCGCCGTTTTGACGAAAGAGCGATTTGCTGTTATAATATGTCAGACCTCAGACAACTTGCCCGCTGAGAATTCCCCGTGGAGGCCAGGATGGAACTCCCAATCAAAGTCAAGCTCGACACGCGGCCCTTGTACGTGCGCACGGAAGAGGCACTGAGTAAGCTGTTGGCTGCGTATGAGCCCGGCGACCAGCTCCCCCCTGAACCGGAACTCGCCCGCCAGTTGGGGGTATCTCGCTCCACTCTGCGGGAGGCGCTGCGCTCCTTCGAGGAGCGAGGGCAGATCATCCGCCGCCAGGGAGTGGGCACTTTCGTCGCTCCCTCCCACCCTATCATCGAGAGCGGGTTGGAGGTTCTGGAGAGCCTGGATACTCTCACCCGCAGAATGGGACTCCGCTGCGAGATGCGAGACCTGAGCATCGAGGAGCAGGTCGCTGACCCAGCGCTGGCCGCCAAACTGGACGTCCCGTCCGGCACGCCGCTGACGGTCATCACCCGCACGCGAATGGCCGATGGCACGGTGGTAGCTTATATGTACGATGTCCTGCCCGCATCCGTGGCCCCAGTCGAGGCTATGCGCACTGACTTCCGTGGCTCGGTGCTGGACTATTTGTTGGAGAAGGGAGCCTCACCACCTGCTTATGCGTGGACGAACATCCTGCCGTTACAGGCCACGGAAGAACTGTCTCAGTATCTCCAGGTCTCGCCAGGTACAGTGCTTCTGCTGTTGGAGGAAACCACTTACACCGCCGGTAACCGGATTATCAACTACTCACGCAATTACTTCGTCCCCAATTATTTCCAGTTTCATCTCATCCGCCGTGTCGCGAGCTAACGGCTCCGTCCACGAAGATTGGGCTTTCGTAACAAAAGACCGGGGAGCTTGAGGGTTGCCCCCTCAACACCACTTTTACTTCTCACAAAGCGGTTTGCTGCGCAAATCCGAAAATCGAAAATTCAATATGATCAAAGGAGAGGTAGCATGAAAACAGATTCGTTTCGCGGACGTGACTTTCTGACCCTGCTGGATTGGAGCAAGGAAGAGGTCGAGACTGTCCTTGACGTAGCCCTGGATCTCAAACGGCGCTACGCCATCGGTGAGCGTCACGACCACATCCTGCCCGCCAAGACGCTGTTCATGATCTTCTACAATCAGAGCCTGCGCACGCGCAACAGCTTCGAGGCGGGGATGACCCAGCTCGGCGGGCACGCCCATTACCTGGACCCGAGCAAAATCTACACCCCGGCACTACCCGGCAAAGAGGTGGCCTACTCCACGGAGCGCGTCTCCGACGTGGCCCGCGTGCTCTCACGCATGGGCGACGCCATCTCCATCCGCTGCTACGGCGATCCCGTGGATTGGGTGTACGGCGGCGCGCACGAGATGATCCGCAACTTCGCCTACTGGGCCGACATCCCGGTGCTCAACATGGAATGCGATAAGTACCACCCGTTCCAGGCTCTGGCCGACATCCTGACCGTCAAGGAGAAACTTGGAACGTTCAAGGGTGTCAAGTTCGTGATGAGCTGGGCTTATTCCCCCAGCGTCCACAAGCCACGAGCGGTACCGCAGAGTGCGATCATCGCCGCGGCGATGATGGGCATGGAAGTGGTGCTGGCCCACCCCAAGGGGATGGAACTGGACGACGAGGTGCTCGACGCCTGCCGCAACTACGCCAATCGCTATGGTGGCTCCTTCGAGATTAGCCACGACATGCGTGAGGCTTTCCAGGGAGCACACGTGGTCTATCCTAAGGCCTGGTGTGCCACACCGATCTTCAAGCCGCCGGTGGGCGAGGACGATCATCAGAAGACCCAGGAGATCTTTGACGCGAACAAGGACTGGATTTGTGATGCCGAGAAGATGAAGCTCATTGACCCTGAGGGCATCTACATGCACTGTCTGCCGGCCGACCGGAGCTACGAGGTGACCGATGAGGTCATAGACGGGCCGCGGTCGGTGGTCTTCGACGAGGCCGAGAACCGGTTGCACGTGCAGAAGGCGGTGATGAGCCTGGTGATGAGGTAACCAGGGTAGTTAGGTAGATTGACAAACGGGCAGGTGGGGAGCAATTCCCGCCGGCCCGTTTTTTTAACTTTCGCCCGATGATCACAGTACTTTTGCCGATTCAGTAAAGTGGCAAAGTGCAAAAACTACTGGAGCAAATACCCACGTGTGGTTATTCAATTGGGCTTGCTTGCGAAGAACATTTCTGCTATAATGAATTGGGATGGTTCAGAATAGGTTGACACTTTACTCGGGCAGCATACTGTCAGCGAATGGTGGAACGAATAAACGAATGACCATGACCGCATGTCTATTCGTTGTCCACTTCACTTTTTGCACGGGGAATAATGAAAGTTTATGACCGTTGGCAGTATAGATTTAACTTGACATCTGAGTTATGGGTAATCTCCAGATTCTGAACCATCCCGCAATTCGTAGACTCGGAGCGCTGGGGGGGAAAGGTGACGAAATCGTGACCCGAGGAAGTGATTCGCTGGTAGCCGGGATTGTGGCGGCATTCAAAAGCGGCTTGCGAGCTGGTCACCCTCTGAGCGCGCTGCTGCCGCTGCTGCAAAGGAGGCGGCCACCGCCGCCCTGGCGTTTTGATCCGCTATCGGCCTTGCTGGGGACAATGGCCGCGTTTTTCATCGCTGCGCTGACCTACCGCTACCGGGCCAAACTGCGAGCCCGCTGGCAGGCCATCCGCGCGGGTGTGGAACGGGTCCGCGCCCGGCTGACCAGCAACCTGGAGGATCGCTACCGTGCGCAGGTGGCCAACGTCGCCGACGCGCGCCACCTGCTGGCCCGTTTCGCGCCGCTCACTGCACTCTACGTCCCCCTGCCTCTGATCGCTCCGCCCACCAGCCCCGCGCGCCTGCTCACCGAGGAAGAAGGCCCTACGGGCGAGGCTGCCCGCGACCGGCGCCGCCTGCGAGCCCTGCTCGCCGAGCCACGCACCCTCGACCTGAGCAGCGCCTTGCGACAATATCCCCGCCTGGCCATCCTGGGCCCTTTGGGCGCGGGCAAGAGTGCGCTGCTCGATTATCTGGCCACTACCCTCGCTCGCCAGCAGGCCACGGATAAATTTGGTCTGGACGAGGACCGCCTCCCGCTCCTGCTCTCCCTGCCCGATCTGGACCTGGCGACGGAAGAGAATGACCGCGCCAGGAAGAAGAGAGATCGAGACCGCGAAATCCGCCCCATCGCCGGATTCCTCGCCGCCCAATATCGCGGGTTCGGACGGAGAGCGCTCCTCGGTCTGGTGCGCCGCCGTCTGCGGGCCGGAGGGTGTTGCCTCTTGTGCGACGGTCTGGACGAGATGGAGGACGAAACTCGGCAGCGGGCCGAGGCCTGGCTGAGCGAGCTGGTTCAGGCTTACCCCGATAACCGATTCGTGGTCGTAGCCACGCCCCGCAGTTACGACCGCCTGATGGCTGCCGGATTTGTGTGCTTCACCCTGGGCGAGTTTACAGCGACGGAGGCGGAGGCTTTCGCCCACCATTGGCAGACTGCTCGCGCGGAGACCCCTCCATCCGAGGGTGATGCAACCAGCGAGGGCACAGCTCCACCACCCACTCCCTGGCTACCGCGCCGGGGGACCATCCGCCCGCTGGATTTGGCACTGCGGGCAGTGGTGTGGACGGAACACAACGTCATCCCGGCGGGGCGGGTCCCGCTCCTGGCCCAGGCTTTTGACTACGAATTGAAGCAGATGGACGACAGCCCGCTTTCCCCCGACCAGTGGCGAGCTGCGCTGGGACCGCTGGCCCTCACCCTGCACCGGGAGGACCGGCACACCGCCACCCGCGAGGAGGTGGAGACGCTGATCCGGCAACTCTTCCTTGCGAAAGAGGGTGATGCGGTCAGGGAAGAACCGTCACAGCCAACAGAGGCAACCGAGGAGACGGAAAAAGCCGCCGGCGTGCAGGCAGATGAACTGCCCGAAGGCGAGCCGCCACCGGGCCAGCCGGTTGAGGAGCAAGAGCCCGCCGAGCAGGAGATTGACGAGAAAGAGCGAAAACGGCGAGAGAGGGAGCTGGCCCGCCAGGAGAAGATCAAGGAACGAGAGCGGCAGAAGCGGGAAAAAGAGGCGGAAAAGCAGCGTAAACGAGAGGAGCGGCAACGGGAAGAGCGTGAGCGCGAGGCCGCCAAACGTGCCCGTAAAGCACTTGCCTCCCTGTTGCGGGATACCACTCTCCTGGTCGAGCGGGATCGTGACCACCTGGTTTTTGCCTCGCCCGCACTGCGAACCTACCTGGCGGCCTGGCAACTGGCCCAGGCCGATAACCCACAATCGGGAGCACTGGGAGACGAGGTTTCACTGCTAACCGCGCACGTCCGTGACCCGCACTGGCAAGAAGTGCTCGCCCTTTACGTAGCCCTGGCTCCCGTCACTCCCCTGGTCGTCGCCCGCATGCAGGGCAAAGACGACCTCTTCCGCAGCGACCTGCTGGCCGTGGCGGAGTACATCTCCATCGCCTCCCAATCCGAAGGCCGCCCGCCCCGCCGCCTGCGCGATGGCATCCTGGGCGAGTTGGCCAAAGTGATGATGCGTCCAGGCCAGCCCCTGGCCCTTCGTCGCGCCGCTACGCAGGCCCTGGTGCGCACGGGCAACAAGGGCGTGCCCATCCTCTTCCACCGGGCGCTGACCGACGCCGATCCCTATCTGAGGGCGGTGGCTGCCTGGGGATTGGGGGAGTGGGCGACTGGAGATGAGGAAGATGGAAAGGCCGTCCCGGCTCTGATCCGCGCCCTGGCCGATCCTGAATGGCTGGTACGCGCGGCGGCGCTGCACGCCCTGGCCACCATCGGCGGAGAGGCAGCCACCGACGGCCTGGTGGAAGGACTGCAACACGAGGACGAGTTCACCCGCCGGGTCGCCGCCGAGGCGCTGGCCCGCCTGGGGGCGACCGGTCACAGTCTGCTCAAAGAGGCAGTGGATCTCACGGATATGCACATTCGGCGGGCGGCGGTCTACGGCCTGGGCCTGGTGAACGAGGAGTGGGTATTTCCGCTGCTGGACGATCTGCGGCGCAACGACCGGGAGTGGTTCGTGCGCTCCGCCGTGGAAGAGGTCTTTGCCGCCCAGGAGCAGGCCGCGCTTAGTGACTTCTCCCCGCGCCCGTGGCCCGAGGTGAGTTGGCTGGCGCGCTGGGCAGCGGAACGCGGGCTGAGCGTGAGTTCCGACACGGCAGCGCAGCAGGTCTTGCTCCAGGCGCTGGCCCAGGGCGACTGGCCGGTTCGCCTGGCCGCCGCCGACACCCTGCGCGCCCAGGGCGGACTGTGGGCCGTGGACGCGCTGCTGCAGGCGCTGACCGACGAGGACGACCTGGTGCGGGAAGCGAGTTTCGCCGCGCTGAAGGAGATCAGCCAGCGTAGCGGAGAGCGTATCTCACCATAGCCTACACCAGGTGTACCGAAACGAGCTCATCGGCCACCAGGGACTGGCGTTTCCCGCTTGACTGTAGTTGGCTGACCGATCTCTACTTGGACGCAGATGCACGCAGAAAAACGCAGATTTCATTGATTTTCAGTGCAGATCAGCGCTAATCAGCGTGAATCTGCGTCCTACTGGAAAACTCCAGCTAGGGAGGACAAGCAATGGCTACCATCCATCAAGATTTCGACCTCTGTCTGGAGAAACGCGCCGCGCACGAGTTCACCGCCTACGTGCCCGACGAGGCCGGGGGACGCGCCGCCGAACATCACTTCAGCCTGCGCTTAGACACGCTCAAGATGCGCGAGGACCTGCGACGGCTGGAGGCCTACGCCCTGCACGGAGAACTGGTCAGGGACGATTTCCACGTCCAGTTCGGGCGGATGCTCTACGGGCTGGCGTTGGGCGGCGACGTGGGTGCCCTCTTCGCCACACAGTTGGCCGCGGCGCAGGCCGACGACGCGGGCCTGCGGCTGCGGGTGCGCGTGGACGAGGGAGCGCCTGAGCTGATGAACCTGCCCTGGGAGTTCCTGCACGACGACGATGACTTCCTGGTCACCCGCTGGGAGACGCCCGTCTCCCGCCTGCCGCTGGGGATAGCCCGCCGCACGGTGCAGCCTCTGACCCGCGCCCTGCGCCTGTTGGTGGTGGTCTCCAGCCCCGTCAACCTGCCCGATCATCAGGTGTTGAACACCGAGCGGGAGCAGGAGGTCATCCTGGCCGCACTGGATAAACTCCAGCGAGAGCGAGTGGTGGAGGTGGACTTCTGCGAGGACGCCGCGCTGGACACCATCCAGGACTACCTGTCGGAGCAGGAGTACGACGTCCTGCACTTCACCGGCCACGGGGTGTACCGCGAGGGACGGGGGCAGGGGTATCTATTGCTGGAGAGCGAGCAGGGCAACATGGCGGAGGTGTCCAACACCGGCGTCGCTGACCTGCTGCGCAACGTGGGGCACAGCCTGCGGCTGGTGGTGCTCAGTGCCTGCCAGTCGGCGCGGACTTCCAACAACGACGCCTACGCCGACCTGGCCCGCCGCCTCATGCGGCAGGGGGTGTCCGCCGTGCTTTCGATGCAGTACGCCGTGCTGGACCGGGCGGCCACCGATTTCGCAGGGCGCTTCTACACCGCCCTGGCCCACAACAAGCCGGTGGACGTGGCCCTGACCGAGGGGCGGCTCTCCCTTCGACTAACCGCCCGCACAGAGGATGCGGAGAAGGGCCAGCGGGTGGACTTCGCCACGCCGGTGCTCTTTCTCAACGACCCGGCCTGCGTCACAGTGGAGGCCATCCGGCCCGTGGCCGAGGAGCTGGCGCTGGACAAGCCGCTGGACTTCGGCACGGTG
>JAGGZG010000073.1 GCA_021162125.1 Anaerolineae bacterium | reverse complement strand
CCAAGTGCCTCCTCCAGAGAGGCCACCGCCGCTTCCGGCGCTTTCATGCACAATTGGGTCACCCCCTGGTTGATGAGAATGATCTGCCGGCTGGGAGTGTCGGGGACTAGACGCAGGGCTAACCGGTAGACGCTGAGCGCCTGCTCGTACCGCTTTCTACCGGTTAGCCCGTTGCCCAGATCGGCGAGCAGGCGCACGCGCATGGTGATGAGGTAAAGGATCACGAGGAAGAGAAGGGAATTGATCGGTACGACGGTATAGGAGAATACCGCACCCACGCCGGTGATAATCAGCCCCTCAACGGCGAAGCGCGAGGATAGCCCTTGCCGGCGCATGTAAGAGAGTGCCCCGAAACCGAGGATGAAGACGAATCCGATCAGGCATATAATGAGAGAAGAGTTCAAAACAGGCATCGCTACACTCCATTTCTAAGACCTGAAACCTGTCAGGTCTGAAATCATCTAATCCTAACAAAAATGCCCCGCCGAAGGCTAAGAGCGGGGCACATTTCTAACGGCAAGCGATCAGGCAAACAGATGTTGGGCAGTGCGGTCGAGCATCTCCGTGCCGCGTACTTCGGTCTCGAAGAGGGGCACCAGCGCTCGCACGTTGGGAAAACTGCGCCAGATTTCTTCCATGTAAGCATCTTGCATGGCAATGCGGTTGCGTACGAACTCGGGTGCATCCTCCCCCACCGCCTCTTTGTCAATGATCATGTTCACCACTACCCCGCCCACGGGGATACCAAACTCCCGGAACCAGTTGATGAAGCGCTTGATCACGGCAATGGGCAACGCTTCAGGTAGCGTGATAAAGAAGAAAGCGGTCTTCTCCTCATCGGTGAGCAACTCCTTGGCCTTCTCCATCCGGGTACGGAGGTTGAGAAGGTAATCCATCAGGGGGTCCTTTTCTTTCTTCTTGCTGTAGGAGAGGAGCTCTTTCAAGGACTTGGCCTCCTCGCGGCTCTGCACCATTTTATTTACCCACATCGAGTAGACGCTGGACATGCCCAGCAGTCGGCGAGCGTTGGCCGTGGGTGCGGTATCGAAGACGTATGCCTCGTACTCATCATCGAACATGAGGTCTATCATGTTCTCGAACATGGCCGATTCCTCGAAGGCCGGATTCATCGTCGCCGACTCGACGAACTCGTCCGCCCGCGTCTTGATGTCGGCGTACTTAAGAAACCATTCGATTTTCTGAGTCAATTCCGCCTTAGATTTGGCGATGGTATCCCTGGTGTCAATCTCATAGGCCTGGAGGTTCGGCTCCCCCTGCACCGGAGTGGGCGCACCGAAGACGTCCTGGTCGAGCAGGCTGCTGAGGGAGTGCACCGGGTTAGTAGAGGCCAGCAGGGTGCGTTTACCCTGGCGGGCGATCCATAACGCTGCCGCCCCGGCCATGACCGTTTTCCCCACACCACCTTTACCACCGAAGAAGACGTACTTCATCTGCGGGTGCTCAAGCAAGAATTGACGGGTCGTTTTCGTGATCATGCCTCACCTCCAAACAGTGCCTCGGCCACCTTGCCAATCATCTCCAGACCGGTGATATCCCGCTCGAACTCGGGCACGCGCGCCAGCACCCCCTCACCGAAGGTCTCCTCAATCTCCTTGAGGAACTTCCGTTGCATCTCGATGCGATGCCGCAGGTAGTCGGGAATGTCCTGCTGAGCCAGTTCGGGAGGGATGACGCGGTTGACGATGTAGCCGGAGATGGGCACCTGGTATTTGGCGAACAGTTTCGCCGCTTTCAGCGTATCGAGGATAATCATCTCCTCTGGAGTGACGACGAAGAAGAAGGCCGTTTTCTCGCGGTCGGTGAGGATGCTGGAAGAAGTATTGATACGCTGCTTGATGTACTGTAACTCGGCCAGAATCTGGTCCTCCTCCGACTCCTTTTTTCGCTCCATAACCGCCGCCACCTGGGCATATTCCTGCATCTCCTCACGCAAAGCGGTGATCTTGCCAATCCACTCGTCGTAGATGCTGGCCATGCTCAGGTAATAGAGCGCGTGACCCAAAGGCACCAGATCGTAGATGTAATAGTCGTACTCACCACCGACGACGATGTCCACCACGGCGTCGAAGATGGCGCTCTCCTCCATCGCCGGTTCGGCGGCCGCGGCCTGAATGTAGTGCTCGACCTCCTCGGGTACCTTGTCCAGGCCATACATATCCAGAATCTTCTGGCGGATCTCGTCCTGGTATTCTTTGATGTGCCGGTCGGCGTCAATCTCCTGGGCGAAGAGATTGGGCATGATCTCCACCGGCCCCTTGCCGAAAATGTCCCGCTCGAAGATGTCCGAGAGCGAGGCCTGCGGGTCCACCGAGAAGACCAGGACTTTGTACCCCTGTTTCGCTAACCAGTAGGCAGTGGCTGCCGAGAAAGTGGTCTTGCCCAGTCCCCCCTTACCGCCGAACTCGACGTAGCGACGGTTGGGGTGTTCTCTAAAGACTTTTGCTAGTGACAATGTTCTCTCCTTCTTATGCCAGCGCGTCCGTCAGGTCACGCTCGCGCAACATGCGCCGCTTCCAGGTGCTGATCTGCGGCACGACGTAAGGCAGCAAGCGCAACGAGTAATAGGGCGGCAGGATAGGCACACCCAACAGATCGCCCATAGTGATCAGAATGAACAAATGCTCCATACTGCCCCGCGTCTTGAGCGCATAGCGGGTCATGTCGTGGCCAGCCATGCCGTAGAGAAACTCCTTGGCCGAACGGCCAAACCGTTTCAATGCACTTTCTTTTTTTTCTTCTTCGCTCATTCCATTCTCCTTGTGATAGACTGATGGTTACTACTCAGACCAGCAGTTGAAACCGCGCCTGAGGAGCTAAAGCTGGCTGTCCACCTGCGTGGACAGGCGCGTCCACGCAGGTGGACGCTCGGCTGCAAGCCTTCTAGAGGCGATTTCAATCGCTAACAGAAGTAGCCTGAGCAGTTACGACTGATGCTTTAATCGCATTGAGCCAAAAGTCGCACGATTATGCCGGACGAATGAGGAATGACGTTCGTCTTCCGTCATTCATCTAGCCCAGCCGAGCAAAGTGAGTAGTCAATGTCATTAAGATAAGACCTCCGAGGTCTCCGGTGGAGACTCACAGGTGCAAATTATGCCGTATTTGCTGCAAATTCCCGTCGCGCAAGGGTCACACAAGACCTCGGAGGTCTGGGCGATTCCTTAACTTAATGACATTGAGTGAGTAGTAGTCACTGATGTTTTTAACCAACCCCTTCGATCAGCTCGGCCAAGTCGGTCAGGTCACGCTCACGCAGCAGACTGCGCTTCCAGCGATTGAGCACGGGGACGACGTAGGGCAGCAGGCGCAGGGTATAGTAAGGGGGTAGGATAGGCAGTCCGATGATGTCCCCGAAGGTGATGAGAATGAAAAGACGCTCTATCTCCCCTCGTTGGCGTCGCGCGCCGCGCACCCAGTCGAAAACGGTCATGCCGTAGAGAATTTCGCCTGCTATGTGGGCGACGTGTCGTATCTTCTCTCTTATCCTCTCCCGCGCGGATGTCTGCATTCAACCTGACCAGGTGGCTGTTTATAATGACGATGGGAGGGGCAGTATCCGCCCCTCCCATACCCGTTGCTGGCACACTACGGAGTGTCCTTCACCGGAGCAGCCCCGCGTTGGCGGCTGAGGGCCTGCACGCCATCGTAACCGAGGATGCCCGCGCAGACGATCAGCACCACGGCGATCACGCCAGCAATGATATTGCCCGTGACATTGGTGCCCGCGAAAGCGGCCTGGAAAGCGTGTACTCCCTTGTAGCCCAGGGCCACGATGGTGGTGACGTACATGAAAACGAAAGGCCAGAAGGTCCAGGCAGCCGGTTTCTTCTGGGACATCAGCCAGATGGTGATGATCAACAAAGCCAGGGAAGCCATCATCTGGTTAGCCCCGCCAAAGAGCACCCAGATCGTCTGCCACACGCCGGTCCAGATGACGATCAGCGAGAGGACCAGGGCCACGATAGCGCCGACGTGGACATTCTTCAGCGCCGGGATGGCGTCGCCCAGAAACTCGGCGCTGGCCACGCGCATGAAACGCACCACCAGATAGCAGATGGTCAGGCCCATGATCGTCAGGAAGACCAGACCATAGGCCGTGCCAAAGGCGGTGGGGATGCCGATGTGGTTGAGGAAAGCGGCCAGGCCCGATGCGAAGACACCAAACTTGCCGCCGGCAAACGCCTCTTTGTAGGCTTCCCATCCGCCCATGGCAGCGGTGGCAGTCAGCAGCGAGATCGTAGCCAGGACCATCTCCATCCACATGGCTCCACCGCCCACCGGCAGCGCGTCGGTTTCCCTCTCAATCTGTCGTGCCGTGCCAGAACTGGAGACCAGGCTATGCCAGCCAGAGATGGCACCGCAGGCGATGGTGACGAAGAGGATCGGCCATAGCGGCCCCAATCCTGGGACCGTCCACCCGGTGAAGGCCGGGAAGTCGCCGAAGGAAGGGTGCCACACGATCATGCCGATGACCCCGCCCAGCATCCCCAGAGCGATGATCCAGAAGGAAACGTAGTTGGTGGGCTGCGCCCAGCGCCAGATGGGAAGTACAGCGCCCAGGTAGCAGATGATGGCGAAGATGATGGGCCAGAAATACTTCTGTCCATTGGCCCCCAGCGCGTTGTTGAGCCCATCGAAGATGCCGCTGATGGCCGACGTTTGTCCGAGCCAGATGCCAAAGAAGGCGACGACGACGGTGATGACCGTGGTGAGGATGATGTCTTGCTTCCACTTGTAGGTCATCTGACCGGCCAGGAGGCCCATCAGGATCACCGACAGGATGCCGAAGGGGACGACAGGCTTGGGCAGGAAAATTTGGCCGATGACTTTGCCGAAAGCGCCCATGATCAACAGCAGGTAAAGGTAGATGAAGACAAGGAGGATGCTACGGGCACGAGGTGAGATGAGTTTGTAACTCAACGCACCGAAAGTATCCCCCTCGGAGCGCATCGGCACTACGATGCTAGCGTAGTCCTGCACCCAGCCGATGAAGAAAGTACCGAGGATGATCCACAGCAACGCCGGGAGCCAGCCCCACTGGGCAGCCACGATGGGCCCGCCGATGGGCCCCAGCGCAGCAATGGACTTGAACTGGTAACCGAAGAGCACATTCTTACTTGCCGGAGTGAAGTCCACGCCGTCCATGTACATCTTGGCCGGCGTAGCTTTCTTCGGGTCGGGCTGGATAATGTTTTTGTCAATGGTGCGGGCATACAGCCCGTAGCCGACGGCTAATCCAGCAGCCGCCAAAATCAAGACCAGGATAGTCATCTCTGTCACTCCTTTTGCTTGAGAAACGGCTACTGCCCTGTGCCACCACAGGGCACACGAGTTCACCCTTGCCAACAGAGAATGGTTCCCCCTATCACCCCCTTTCTGTCAGCATTTCCCCTGTGGCCGGGGAAAGGCAACGCCCCGCCTGCCTGATGAACTAAAATAAATTAGCGATAAAAGGCATCGGGGCCGGCGACTACCCCCGGATATTCAATTGTCAGCCCGCATCCAGACTAGCGATATTGTACTACCAAATAGTCAGGATGTCAATCCCCCCAGCAGAGCAGGGAGCGTGCAGCAACTCCCCAGGGAGGAAGTAGGGGTTGCTCCCCGCTCTCTCGGACTTCCGAGGTCCAAGCGCAGTTAAAACGGGCTGTCCCATGTTTGATAACACCACAAAACCAACAAAGATACGCACTGTCCCGCCCGCCTCATAACCACTGGCGTAACGGCAACCCCTCCCAAGTCGCGGGGTGCGACAAGGTGCAACGCACTTGGGAAGTG
Source organism: Anaerolineae bacterium (assembly GCA_021162125.1). Lineage (GTDB taxonomy): Bacteria > Chloroflexota > Anaerolineae > JACIWR01 > JACIWR01 > JACIWR01. The sequence continues at coordinate 7,654 of JAGGZG010000073.1, read as the reverse complement.
CGTCGCACCTTACTGCCAAACAGCTGAAAGCCTCGCCCGAACGTGAACGTTCGAGCTACGAGATGCAAGGCCCTCCGGGCCTCTGAAGCCCCGGGAGGGGGCTTCCCACCGTTCGGCTGAGCCCAGTCGAAGGGTTAGCGCCCGGTGGGGCGGACGAGAAGCACCAACACACAAGGAGGAGACTACCCCAATTTGAACCTTGCGCCTTGTGAAAGGGTATGATATAATACAATCCAGTTTCCGCCGTCGCGCCGGGGGTGACAACGAGGGATGGAGCCGTTTTGCGCCCAAATGCCCAACTCCGACTGTGTCCCCCTGACACCGACCATCAATTCTACAGGAATGAGGAGACAGATGGCACTGGATATTGACATCCGAAATCTGAAGCGAGTTAGCGTAGTCAGTATCAAAGGCCGGGTGGACAGCAGTAACGCTCCAGAGCTGGAGAGTGCCTTTCACTCTTTGATGGACAACGGGCGCTACCGGCTGGTGGCAGATCTCGGTGGCCTGGAATACATCAGCAGCGCCGGGCTGCGCGTGCTGGTATCCACACTCAAAGCTTGCCGGCGTTACAATCGGGGAGATCTGCGGTTGAGCAATGTGCCGCCGCGTATCGCTGAGGTCCTCAATCTGGCCGGCATGACCCCCCTATTCAAGATCTTCGACGACACCGTTGGAGCCGTGGGGAGCTTCTGAGTTGGCTCATCTCAAGGCCCCGTCTTTCCAGAAGGAAAGCGGGCTCTGGATAACCGAACTTACGAGGTCGCTCTATCCCTATCCATAGCCATTACTGGGACGACGTGGTAGATCAATGTTGCTCACGCTTGGGCAGGGGAAAGCGACCTTTTGTATGTAACCTGACCTGGAGAGTGCAAGTTCATGCCCGATGAATGCCGCCTCACCGTGCCTGGTCGCCTTGACCAGTTGATTATCATCAGCGAGTTTATCGCTCAGGCCGCCCGACAGGCCGGCCTGGACGAACGGACTGTGTTCCACGTCCAGATGGCCGTAGACGAAGCCTGCACGAACGTCATCCAACACGCTTACCAGGGCATTGAGGATGGGGAGATCACCCTCGCTTGCCGCCGGACGGATGACACGTTTGTGATCACCATCCAGGACCACGGTCGCCCCTTCGACCCCACGACCGTCCCGCCGCCGGATTTGGGTGCCGACCTCGACGTCCGCCGCCTGGGCGGACTGGGCCTGTACTTCATGCACCGGTTGATGGACGAGGTGCACTTCGAGTTCAACGCCGAAACCGGCAATACAGTGACAATGATCAAGCGGATTGCGCCTCAATCACAGGATGATCGCTGAACGGAAACACCGATCCCGCTCGGTGTGAAAGGCTATCAAGTGAACGGACATGCCTCCTCATACCAGCCCGGTGTCTGGGTGATTGAGGCCGGTGGCCGCATCGACGCCATGCACGCACCTGTGCTGGAAGCGGCGTTGCAGAGGGCGCTGGCGCAAGGCAAATACCGGCTCCTCGTCCACCTGGGACAGGCCCGTTACCTGTCCTCCCACAGCCTCAAAGCTTTGCTCGTCGCCCGGCAGAAAGCCCGATCACATGGCGGTGACCTCGTCCTCTGCTGCACACCACCTCGCGTGCAGGAAATCCTGGAGATAACCGGCCTCACCCAAATCCTCTCCCTATACGAATCCGAGGAAGAAGCGGCCAGCGCGTTGGCCAGCGTTTGATCAACCCCGTCAATCGCCGTTCACAGGAGCGGGGCACGTTGTGCCCCGAGCAGCGGAAGTAATGAACGGACACTCCGGAGCAACCCTTGAAGCAGCGAAGTCGTTCCCTTCTTCTCCACCTATATAGCATCGGCGTTGGCCTAGCCGGAATGGGCGCACTGGCCATACTAGCTGGCCGCGTGCCGTGGACTCAAGTGGGTCTGCCGCTGGTGTTTTTCGCCCTCCTGTCGTTGATCATCAAACGGGCCGGGTTCCACGTCACCCCAGGTGTGACCCATAGTCTGGTGAGCATGGTGGACGTAGCAACTCTACTCATCTTCGGCCCAGTGGCCGGCGGCACAGTGGCCCTCATCAGCGGTCTGGCCTACCTGCTGTTACGCGCCTTCCGCCACCAGACGCGCCCCTGGATCGAGACGCTGGAGGCTGCCCTGTTTAACGCCGGCCTGAAGGCGCTCATGGCCCTGGCGTCCGGCTGGCTGTATACCTTGGCTGGTGGTGGGGACTTCCTGGTCGCCGGACTGAGTGATGTGTTCCCTCTTCTCGTTTTGTTTGCCACCTGGTTCACCCTCGATCACCTCGGCTGGGGACTTCGCGAGGGCATTCAGGGTGGCCCTCGCCAGGCGATGGCCTTCCTGCGCGCAGTGTGGCCCACTTCTTTGCTGGTGGAACTGTGCCCATTGCCGGCGGCGGTGATCGTCGTCTTCGTCTACAACCAGGGAAACTGGTTTGTCTTTTTGCTCCTCTCCGCCGGGATTGTGGCCGTGGCCCTGGTCGTCCAGCGGCTGGCCGACGCCTGGCAACAGGTGAAACGCCGCCTTTCCGAGCTGGACGCCTTGAGCCGGGCCGGACAGGCCATCGTCCGCGCGCAGTTGGACGTGGATCAGCTATGCGAATTGATCTACCAGCAAGCCAGCCAGATCGTGGATACGTCCTCATTCCACCTGGGGCTATTCGACGGCGACACCTACACCCTGAAGATATGGGTGCGGGATAACGTCCGCCAGCCCAGCCAGTCCTTCCCCCGGGCCGCAAACGAGGGCATCATCGGCTGGATGCGCCGCTCGAAGCAGCCGTTGCTGGTGCGCGACTTCCAACAGGAAATGGACGCCCTGCCAGCGCGCCCCAGCTACGTCAGCGAGCACCCTCCGCGCTCTGCCATATTCGTCCCCCTCATCGCCGGTGAAGAAGTCATCGGCACAATGTCCATCCAGAGTTACACTCCCGCTGCCTTCAGCGAGGACGACCTGCGCCTGCTGTCGGTGATTGGCAACGAGGCGGCCATGGCTATCGAGAAAGCCCGGCTGTACGCAATGGCACAGCGCCGTGCCCGGCAACTGGCTCTCATCGGCGACGTGAGCCGGAAGGTAGCCGCCATCCTCGAACTGGAGGAACTGTTCACCCAGGTCGTACACCTCATTCAAGAGACTTTTGGCTACTACCACGTGGGCATCTTTGCCATTGATCCCGACACCAACGAACTGACTTTTGAGGCCAGCACCAATCCCGATCTCTGCCAGCCGTGCGTGAACCTGGAAATGGGGGAGGGAATCATAGGCTGGGTAGCTCAAGAGGGACAGCCCTTGCTGGCCAACGACGTGAGCACAGAACCTCGCTTCCGCCACGAGCATGCCTGGCCCCAGACCCGGGCCGAGCTGGCTGTGCCGCTCAAGGTCGAGGAGCGAGTGCTGGGCGTGCTCGACGTGCAGAGCAATGAGACCGGTGCTTTCAGCGACGATGACCTGTTCATTTTGCAGACCCTGGCCGCGCAGGTAGCGATAGCCATCGAGGACGCGCGCCTGTACGCCGCCCAGCAGGAAGAGGTCTGGGTGACCACGGCCCTGCTGCAAGTGGCCGAGGCCACCAGTAAACTATCGAACCTGGACGACGTACTGGCCACGGTGGTCCGTCTCACTCCCTTGCTGGCGGGTGTGGATCGGTGCAGCATCTTCCTGTGGGATAGAAACGCTCAGGTCTTTCTGCCCGCTCAGGCGCATGGCCTTACCCGCGAACAGAAGAAACTGTTCTCCACACTGCGGTTTGCCCCCGGCGATGCCCTGGCTCTGGACGAAGTCCGCCTGACTAAATCGCCCCGCATACTATCCGGCGACGAACTGGCATCCTCCATGCCATCAACGATGATCGAGATGTTCGACATCCGCAATCTGCTCATCCTGCCCCTGTTGGCCAGGGGAAAAGTTGTGGGCGTGATGCTGGTGGGCTACATCGAAGAATCGGCCGGGTTCACTGCACGCAAAGTGAGCATGATCTCCGGAATTGCCAACCAGGCAGCCATTGCTATCGAGAACGCCCAACTCTACGCCGCCCAGCAGGAGGAGGCATACGTCTCCACCGCACTGCTGCAAGTGGCCGAGGCGGTGGGTAGCCGCACCGACCTGGAGGACATCCTGAGTACCGTCGTGCGCATCACCCCGATTCTGGTGGGCGTAAAGCGTTGTACCATCTTCCTGTGGGATGACGACGAGGGGGTGTTCGTCCCGGCCCAGGCATACGGCCTTTCGGAAGATCAAAAAGAGTGGTTCTGGCACTCGCGCCCCGGACAGGATGATCCATTGATGCGGGAGGTATTGGCCGGCCGGCCAGCGGTGAGCGTGCCGGATGACCCGCATAACCACTGGCTGCTGGCCGGCGTTACGCCCGTTCCCGGCACGCTCCCCATCCTGGCCCTGCCCCTGAGTGCCAAGAGAAAAGTACTGGGAGCCATGCTCGTGGATTACGTAGGCGCTCCAGAGCGTTTCGCCGAACGGTGGATGAACATCCTGACCGGCATCGCTAATCAGACGGCCATCGCCATCGAGAACACCCGTCTTTATCGTCAGGAAGCTGAGCAGGAACGACTGGAACGCGAGTTGGAGGTGGCACGGGAAATTCAGGCCAGCTTTCTACCCGAGCACTGCCCCTCCCTGCCGGGATGGGAGTTGGACGCCTACTGGCAAGCTGCCCACCAGGTCGGTGGAGATTTCTACGACTTCTTTTCTTTGCCGGACGACCGGCTGGGCCTGGTGATAGCCGATGTGGCCGACAAGGGAGTTCCGGCTGCACTGTTCATGGCCCTCTCGCGCACCCTGGTGCGGGTGACCGCCCACGATGGTCGCAGCCCGGCAAAGGCTCTGCAACGGGCCAACGATCTCATCATATCGGATGCTCACTCGGACCTATTCGTGAGCGTTTTCTACGCCATCCTCGACCCGCAGGCCGGCACGCTGACCTATGCCAACGGTGGGCACAACCCGCCACTGCTGATACGTCACAACGGGCAGGTCGAATCACTGCGGGCGCGTGGGGTCGTACTGGGGATCGTGGAGCACATCGAACTGGAGGAGAAGTGCGTCACTCTGGAGACCGGGGACCTGGTGGTGCTGTACACTGACGGGGTGACGGACGCTATCAACGCCGATGAGGAAGAATTTGGCCTGGCGCGACTGACCGAGGTCATCCAGCGCACGCGGGAACGGAGTCCGTCGGACATCATCGCTGCTATCAACGACGAGGTAATGACCTTCGTCGGCGACGTGCCTCAATTCGACGATTTCACCCTCGTCGTGCTCAAGCGGGTCGAATAACGAGGGTAACTGCTCACTTCTCCCCGGCCTGAGCCTCCGCCTGGTGCACTTTGTCAATGGCCACCGCCGCCATGCTGGCCAAAATGGTCAACAAGTCCAGGTCGGTATCGGTGAATGCCTCGCCGGAGAATTTGTTCAGAACCTCGATCACGCCGATAACCCGCCCCTGGACGATCAACGGGACACAGATCAGAGAGTTGGTTCGGAAGCCAAAACTGTCGTCAACGAAAGAAGAAAAACGCCTATCCTGGTGAGCATTATTCACTATGACCGGCTCGCCGTGAGCGGCCACCCAGCCAGCGATACCCATGCCTTTGTCAATCCGGTAGCCCTGGAGGGAGGATTTCAGTTCGCCCAGTACCACCGCGAACACGAGCTGGCCCGTGCTCTCGTCCAGAAGCGCTAACGAGCCGTCCGCCGCGTCCATCACCCGCAATGCGGCGTACATGATTCGCGCCAGCAACGGCTCGAGCTGCTGTTCGGCGGTGAACGTCTGCGTGGCCTGGTGCAGCGTCCGCAGGGCCTTCATGTATTCACGCAGAGCAAGCACCTCCTCCCGCAGGGATTCATTCTCCTCCCGCAGACGACGGTTCTCACTCTGCAAAAAGCGCAAAGTACTAGTTGAGCTGTTCATTCTCTCTCCCCCTGAGCCGCAACTTGGAGCGTGTCTGAAAAATCGATGATGAAGGTATCAACCACCAAGACACAAAGTAACATTTAAAAGCAGGTAACCCCCTATTTCTCGGCGTCTTGGTGCCCTTGTGGTGAATTTTCAGATACCCTCTTAGCGACCGAGGTCGTGTATAAAGGGCTCAAGCCATTCGTCCACCCACGTGGGCTCGCACCACCCACACAGTCTGCCTCGTGAGCGATCAGCCGAAATCTCGCACTGAAATCTGCAAGGGGGTAGGATGACACCCTACGTTTTGGGCAAGGTGAAGGAAAAAACACTCCCTTTGCCCGGCTCGCTCTTCACGTGCATCTCCCCCCCGTGCTCCTCAACGATCTGCTTGGCGATAGGCAATCCTAGACCTACTCCCCTGGCGAGGTGCGGAGCCGACGAATCTATCCGGTAGAAGCGGTTAAAGATCTTGTCCAGGTACTCGGCTGGAATACCGATGCCTGTATCAGAAACCTCCACCCGCAAGCTGCTGGCCTCTTCTCTCAGGCGAACCACCACCTCGCCCCCGTCAGTATTGAACTTGATAGCGTTCTCCACGAGATTGGCCAACGCCCGCGCCAGCCGCTTCCGACTGCCAGATACAGGGGGCAGATCCCCAGAAGGAATCTCAGCCCGCAGAATGACCCCCGCCAGACGTGCCTGTCCCTGGGCCGCAGCCACCACCTCGCGCACCAGTCCGGCCATCTCTACTGGAACTCGCTCTGCCCGTATCGTCGCCATCTCCTGGAGATAGAGGATGTCGTTCACCAGGCGGGTAATGACATCTATGTTCCGGGCTGCGATTTCCAGGCTGGTCCGTTGCTGCTCAGCATCCATCGCTCCGTCGAGGATCAGTTGCAGATAACCCTTGATCGTTGTCAGCGGGGTGCGCATCTCGTGGGAGGCATCGGTGATAAACTGGCTCTTCAGCCGATCCTGCTCCCGCAGCTCAGCCAGCAGACGGGCGTTTTCGATGGCCACCGCAGCTTGCCCAGCCAGGGTTGTCAGGACTTGCACGTCCTCGTCGGTAAAATCGTTGCCCTCGATCTTGTTCAGAGCCTCTAACACGCCGATGACCTGGCCCTTGAATCGCAAGGGTACACCCAGGATAGACCGCGTCGCCAACCCCGTGGCCGAATCCACCTGACGATAAAAACGCGGGTCGTGCTGCACATCACGGATGAGCAAGGGTTTATTCTCGCGCACAACCCAACCGGCGATGCTGTTGTCGCGCGGGACGACGAGCGTTTTGAGCGCCTCTCGTTCGGCGCCGGTAGCGGCCTCAAAGCGGAGTTCACCACTGGCCCTGTCCACCAGCAAAATCGAGGCCATCTCAGTGTTCGTCAGCTCCGTCGCGGATTTGATGATAATCTGGAGCAAGCTGTCCAGGTCGAGAGTGGAATTGAGAGTCTTGCTCACTTCCACCATCAGGGTGAGATTGGCGACTTGTCGTTCCAGCGCTGCGATCCGCTCTACCTCGGACACGCGGCCCTCCTCGATGTGGCTCTTCCCCCCATGCACACCACAACTTATAACTATTGTAACAGAGGATTGTCCTTCTGTCAACCACGATCATGGCAAGGGTGTATTTCACTTTTGGGGCGAGTTTGCACCCTGTAGGGGCGACCGGCCGGTCGCCCCATGGGCATCAAGTTAAGCCAGCAGCTTGGGGAAAACCCTCCCAAAAGCTCGCGGCCGGCCTCGCCTG
>JAGGZG010000033.1 GCA_021162125.1 Anaerolineae bacterium | reverse complement strand
TGAGTCAGGCCATCTTCGTAGTAAAGACGCGCGGCCCGCAAGATCAGGTTCAATTCCTCACGATGTGACATTGGCTTTGCCATCCTGGTTGTGTGAAGATTCATTGAGCCGTGAAACGTGTTGCGTGTTGCGTGTTGCGTGTTGCGTGGTGCGTGTTGCGTCCCATTTCAAAGGCGCTCAGGCGGGAGAAGACCATGCGCAGCGCCGGATAGAGATCGCAATACATTGCGAACATAGCATCGTAGCGGGCAGCGTATTCCGCGCGCGGCTCGACTGCCCCCTGGACGTGCACCATCGCCGCGCTGGCCGCGTCCAGGTTGGCGCGGGCACTCACGCCGACCGCCGCCAGCATAGCCGCGCCCAGGCAGGCTGCGTCCGGGACGGCAAGCTGCAACACGCGCTTACCGGTCACGTCGGCCTTGACCTGGTTCCAGAAAACGCTGCGCGACCCTCCGCCCGACACGCGCAACTCCTCAACGGTGAGACCCGCTGCTCGCTCGCTGAGCGTCAGGATGTGACGCACGGCGAAAGCCACGCCCTCGTACACGGCCCGGGCGCAGTGGGCGCGAGTGTGGCGGACAGTGAGCCCCACGAAGGCCGCACGCGCCGCGTCATCCCAGACAGGAGCCCGCTCGCCGCTCAGGTAGGGCAGGAAAATCAACCCCCCGGCCCCTGGCTCGACGTTGCTGGCATCCGCCTCCAGCCGGTCAAAATCAGACTCGCCGTCCATCTCCGGGTAGAAGCCACGTGCCAGCCAGTGCAGTGCATCCCCGCCAGCCTGCGTCGGGCCGCCGGTGAAGTAGAGATCGCCCACCAGCGGCGAGGCGAAGACACCCTCACCCTCCACGGGACGGTCGGTGATCAGCGCCACCACCTCCGAAGTGCCGGCTGCGTCCACCGCCCGGCCTGGGGCCACACCGCCGCAGCCGATGATGTCGCACCAGGCGTCAATGGTGCCGCAGACCACCGGCGTGCCGGCCAGCAATCTGGTGCGCATCGCTGCCTCAGCGACGATTCCCCCCACCACGGCGTGCGGCTCCAGCACGGACGGCATCTTTGCCAACGGTATTCCCAGGAAGGCAAAGTAGTCGGGGTCGTAGCGCCCGGTCTCCAGGTTGACCAACGTGAATGCGCTGCGATTGTCCGTGACCGCTCGCCCGGTTAGCCGCAAGGCGATGAAATCTTTAGGCTGAAGCACGTGCACGCAACGCGCCCAGTCCGCCAGGCGGTGCGCTTTCAGCCACAGCAGCCGCGCCGGGGGCAGTGCCGAATCGGCCAGCAGCGGGTAGGCGGTCCAGGCAAGGGCCTGCTCGCGGGTGACGCGCTCCGCCAGCCATTTGGCCTCCGCCGCCGCCCGCCGGTCGCTCCAGATGATGGCCCGGCCCAATGGCACGCCGTCGGCGTCCACCAGCACGTGGCCCGGGGCCTGCCCGCTGAGCCCTACAGCGGCGATGCGCGCACGGTCCACCGCTGCCCGCTCCAGTAGCTCAGCCACCGCGGCCCGAACCGCCGTCCACCAGTCCTCGGGTTCCTGCTCGGCCCAGCCCGGCTGAGGTGTGTAGAGCGGGTAGGAGCGCCGCGCCAAGGCCAAAAGGTGGCCCGTGCCGTCAAATAGACCGGCTTTCAATGCCGAGGTACCCAGGTCCAGACCGAGGAACAAATCTTTCATTGTCGCCCCGCCTCCCCGAATAGGACGACGGCTTTGAGCCCCACACGCCGGGCCGCGTAGTCAAGGGCATCAGCGGCGCGTGCGAAGGGGAAGCGTGCAGTGATGAGCGGGCCAGCGTCCACTTGACCACTGCTCAGCATCTGCAACGCGCGAGCAACGTGCGCCGGCCCCACTCCGAAGGTGCCGGTGAGCACGAGTTGCTGGTAATGCAGTTGCCGCAGGTCGAGCGGCACAGTGGTGCCCTCCGGCACGCCGGCGAAAGCATTGAGCACCCCGCCGGGGCGCAGTGCATCCAGCCCGCTTTGCACGGCCTCCGCGCTGGAGACGGCAACGAGAACCGCGTCAGCTCCGCGCCCGCCGGTGAGGTCGGCTATGACAGCCTGCAGATTCTCCTCTGCTGGGTTGATCACGACGTCGGCGTAGTGCGCCTCGGCCACTGCCAGCCGGTGCGAGGTAAGACCGGCCACGATCACCGGCTGTGCGCCGTAGGCCCGGACCACGGCCGCGCACAACAGGCCCATCGGCCCATCGCCGATCACCAGCACCGCGTCACCGGCCGTCACCCGGCAGGCATCCACGCCCTGCACGCAGCAGCCAAGCGGTTCGCTCAGCGCGGCGACTTCGTTAGGCACGCCGTCGGGCACAGGGAAAAGTCCCCGCTCGGCCAGTGGGCGCGGGATGCGCACTCGTTCGGCCAGGGCACCGGGGGTCAGGCCGTTTTCAAAAAGGTGGGGACAAAGGGTCGGCTGGTCGCGCAGGCAATAGTAACAGGCTCCGCAGGGGACGTAGGGCGCAGCCACTACCCGGTCGCCGACCCGCCACCGCGCCCCTTCACCAACCGTCACTACCTCTCCCACTAATTCGTGTCCCAGCGCATAGCGCGGCCCATCGGTGTAACCTGCCCGCACCAGCTTCACGTCGGTGGTGCAGATGCTGCAAGCCAGCGGGCGCAAGATGACCTCGCCCGGCCCGGCGACGGGTTCTTCCAGCTCGATCCATTCAACCTGGCCGGGCTGCCCGGCCGCCAACGCTTTCACGAAAGCGTTCCTCCAAATCGAACGCGGATTCACGCAGATGAACACGGGCAAGAATTAAATCCGTGTGTATCCGTGTTAATCCGTGTCTCAATCCAACGGGTCACCTGCTGGCGATTGGGCAGACCGCTGCGGGCTCCCAGGTGGCGGATCTTCAGCGCAGCCACGGCGCAGCCCATCCGCGCCGCCGCCTCCCAGTCCAGCCCTTCCAGGAATCCGGCGATCAGCCCGGCCGCAAAGGCATCCCCGGCCCCGGTCGTATCCCGCACGTCGGGGACAGCGAAGGGAGGCACCTTGGCCAGGCGCTCTTCTGCCAGCACCAGGGCTCCCTGTGCTCCCAGAGTCTCGACGACGACCGGCAGTCCCATCTCGCCGAGCACGCGGACAGCCTCATCCGGCGATGATTGTCCCGTCAGCACCGTGGCCTCGCTGCGACTGGCGATGAAAACGTCCACCCTCGCCAACAGGGGCCGCACGTAAGTCAATCCTTCCGGCCCCCAGGCTCCACCGGGCGCGTAGAATACAGTACCCCCGCCCTCATGCACCGCCGCCATCGCCGCCTCTGCAACCTCGGCGTAGGCCGGGCCGACGTACAGCGCCCGGCTTCCCCGCAGGTACGCCAGGTCGAGCTCCGTGACCGCCTCGATGAGCGAGACGCCCGGCAAAGCGAAGATGATCCGCTCGCCGTGAGCGTCCACGCCGATGAAGCAGGTGGCCGTAGGGCGACCAGCTTCCACGATCAACGCCCGCGTGTCCACTCCCTCCTGCTCAAAGGCACGGAGCAACAGCCGGCCGTGTTCGTCGGCACCCAGCTTGCCCACGAAACCCACGCTGTGACCGAGCCGTGCAATCCCCACGGCGACGTTCGCCGCCGAGCCGCCGGCGAATTTCTCGAAAGAGCGCGCCAGCACTATGCTATCCTTCTGCGGCAGCGTCTCTACTCGTGCCACCAGGTCCACCGCTGCCCCGCCGAGCACTACCACGTCCAGCTTGCTCATCTCAGGTCTTCAGCCCGCCCTCAGTCAGCCCCTCTATGAACCGGCGCTGTAGGGCCAGGAACAGGGCCACCACCGGGAAGATCATGATGATCGCCGCCGCGCTGGTCAGTCCCCAGTCGCGCCCGTAGCGTCCGGCGAAATTGTAGTAGCTGGTGGTCACGGTCATCACCTCCGGCCTGTGCAGAAAAGTAACGGCGAACAAGAACTCGTTCCAGGCCCACAGGCCAACGACCAGCCCCGCCGTAAGGAAGCCGGGCCAGGTGAGGGGGACAATGATACGGGAGAATACCTGCCACTCGGATGCGCCGTCCACCCGCGCCGCGTCCTCGAAGTCGGAGGGGATCGAAACCATGTACGAGCGCAACAGAAACGCCGCAAAGGGGGAGTAGACCGCCCAGTAGATGATGATCACCCCCAGCAGGTTATCCACCAGGTGCAGCCTGGCCCAGATAAAATACAACGGCACCAGGAAAAGCTGGGCGGGCAGGCTAGTGCCCACCAGAAAGTACATCGTCAGCGCGTCCGCGCCCGGCAGGTTCAGCTTGGCCAAGGCAAAGGCGGCCAAGCCGGAGATAAGACACACGCCCACAATCGTTGACAGGCTGACGATCAGGCTGTTGCGGATGGTGACGGCGTAATCGCCCTGTCGCCAGGCCTCGACGTAATTGCGCCAGGCGAGTCCCTCGCGGGGCAGGCCCAAGGGGTTGCGCCCCACCTCGCCAGGGCTTTTCAGCGAGTTGGAGAGCAGCACCAGCAACGGGCCGAGGGAGAACACGACCAGCAGGATCAGGATTACGTAGTTCGGCGCGAGCGACCGGACGCGCCGCGAGCGTCGTCGTATCATATCTCCCACCCCCGCCGGCGCAGTGCCACGAAGATAGCGATCACGATACCGCAGAATAGACTCATGCTCAATCCCACGGCGGCCGCGTACCCGGCCTCGAAGCGCCCGAAGGCGGCGTTGAAGACCTCGGTGGCCAGTACCTCGCTGGCGTGCGCTGGTCCGCCCTCGGTGAGCACGTAGATGTAGTCGAAGACCAAAAAGGACCAGATGACGGTCATCAGCAGGGTGAATACCAGCGTGGGGCGAATGCTGGGTAGGGTAATGTACCAGAACTCCTGCCAGCGGTTGGCGCCCTCCAGCCGCGCAGCCTCGTAGAGCTGGGTATCCACGGCCTGCATCGCAGCCAGGTAGACCACGACCAGAAAGCCCCACCAGTGCCAGTTATCCACGAAGGCGATGGCGTACAGCGCGGTGGACTCGCGCCCGAACCAGGCGACGTTCAGCCAGGGGATGCCCTGCCGGGCCAGCCAGGGGCCGATGCCCTTGAGTGGGTGCAGAATGCAGCGCCAGATTTGGGCGTTGACCACGCTGGCGATGACGTAGGGGATAAAGTAGGCGGTACGGAAGAAAATTTGCCCGCGTTTGATGGGCGCTAGCAGCATCGCACCCAGCAATCCCATGAAGATGGGCACCGTCAGGAAGATAGCCGTCCACTTGAGGTTATTCACCAGGGCGATGCGGTACACAGGATCGCCGATCATGCGCGTGAAGTTGGCAAGCCCAATGAAGCGCGCCCGTCCCATGCCCGTCCAGTCGGTGAAGGCGTAGTAGATGCTGGCCAGTGATGGCCCCAAGATAATCACGACGTTCAGAGCAAGGATGGGGGCCATGAAGAGCCAGGGCACGAGTTGGTTGCGCCAGTTGCGGCGACGTGGTTGTGTGGTTTGGTGGGTAGTCATTTGTAATTCTCTTCCTGGTGCAACAGCCGGCCTGAACGTCAACGTTCAGGCTGAGCAGCCCAAGCCCGGCCACCCCGAGCTGAAGCTCAGGGCTGAGCAGCCCAAGCGTGCTGGAAGCACGCTACCAACACCAGGGTGCTTCAGCACCCTTCAACTGCTCAGCCTGAGGGTTTAGCTCCAGGCACTACTCAGACCCCTGTCGCACTGGGATGGGCGGCACTTTGCCGGCGGCCAGGTCGGCGGCGAAGAGCCGTTGCTGTTCCTGGCAATAGGCCTCGGGCGTGAGCGAACCGTTCCACACCTCCTCGATGCCGCTGATGATGTATTGCTCCGTCCTGGCCGGCCAGAACGTCCAGGTGGTGTATCCGTAATCGCCCTCCGCAAACTTGGCGGAGAAGGTGGTCAGGGCGCGGATGAAACGCGGATCCACCTCAGGTGGGAAGTCCTCTTCGGTGAGCGGGATGGGCACCACGTACTCACCACCGCCGATGTCGGAGATGAGCTGCGCCGCACGTTTGGGGTCGCTGTACAGCCAATCCAACACCTCAGCAGCAGCGTCGGGATGGGGCGAGGCGGCGTTGATGGACACTGTACTGCCGATGCCCAGATCGTAGACCGGCGTCACCTCGTCGCGCAGTTTGGGCAGCGGAGCCCACTCCCACTCGTTGCCCGTGCCCTCGAAGTAAATGGGCGCGTGCATGAAGCCCCAGGTGCCCTCCATTTTCATCGCCGCTGTGCCATCCCCTAGCGCACCCCAGTGATCGGTCAGGGTCAGGGAGTAATAGTTGTCGCGCCCGCCGCCGAACCACCCGCGATCCATGTAGTCCTTCAACAGTGCAACCGCCTCGACGAACAGTGGATCATCCCAGTGAATCTGCTGGGTGAGAGCCTGGTAGACCTTGTCGGCGCCGGCGTAATTGCTGTAAAACATGCCCACGTACCACTCGTTGGCTGCCTTCCACGAAGCGTTGGCGTGAGCGAAGGGGATGATGCCCTGATCCTGGCATTCCTCGGCCAGCGCCTCCAGCTCGGCGCGGTTGGTGGGCGGCGTCCAGCCGTGTTGGTCGAACAAAGTTTTGTTGTACCACAACACCATAGTCTCGTAGGTGAGGGGCAAGCTGTAGAGATGACCGTCCACCTTGCCCACATCCAACGCCCAGGAGAAAATCTCCTTGTTCCAGCCATATTTCGCGGCGTAGTCGTCCAGAGGCAGCACGTGGTCGGCCTCGACATAGTCTATCACGAAAGCTGGCCCCGGCGACTGCACGATGTCCGGCCCGGCGCCGCCCTGGATAGCCGTGCGTGTCACGCGGTCCAGGTCGGGCTGGAACAAGACCTCGAGGAAAATGTCGGGATGCGCAGCGTTGAAAGTGTCCACGAAATCCCGCAACAGCGCCTCGCGATTGGTCCCCAGCAAGGGCTCAGTCCACCAAGTCACCTTGACCACGCCCTCCGGCAGGGGCGTAGGCGTTGGCTCTGCCTCTTCGGCCGGCGTCGCCGACGGACACGCGCTCAGCAGTAGCGAGAGGGCAAGTAGTGCCGCCAAAGTCAGGATCAGTCTTTTCTTCATCGGTCTCCTCCTTCCGCATCCCATTCTGAAACTTACCGCCACCGCGCCAGGCGATTGGCCAGAGTTATCAAATCCATCACTTGCAGCGGGCTATTGATCTGCCCACGGACGTACTGAAACTG
>JAGGZG010000166.1 GCA_021162125.1 Anaerolineae bacterium | reverse complement strand
GTTCAGCTTTCAACCACTTTGCTTGAGTATGGCTGTGTGGGGTTGCTGATTTATTTGCTGTTATTATGGAAACTCTATCGTTGGAATGGTAAATTCCTACGTAGAACGAATGACAGGTTCTGGTGGGCGGTGGCCTGGGGATTCCGTGGTGTTGTGTTCGTTTTCGTGGCCAGCATCGTCTATTGGCGCGTCTGGAGCACGGAAATACTGGCGTCCATGTTCTGGATGTTGGCAGGCATCCTCGTTGTGCAAAACAGCGCAGAGCAGGCAGCCGAACGGTCTGTGCTTTGTCCCACGCCTCAAGTTTGATGGTGGCTTTGATTTTATTCGCTCATATTGGAATAGGGTGCATAGTCAGGGAAGCGCATGTCTCAGTTAACCAGTGATGGGCCTGGGCGAAATGGCGGGCATTCTCTTCCAGGGTATGCTGGAGCACCAGCAGGCTCCGGTCAAAGGCGGTCAGATGACGGTGATTGAACAAGAACTGGAAGACCTTGGCGTAGCTGGGCAAGTTATCCTGACTGACGCCCCGGAAGGTGGTCAGCCAGGGCTTGAACAGGGACCAGATAGCCTCGGCTCGGTTCTGGTGGACTGCTCCACGCGCATACTCGCGTCGGCTGTGGTTGACGGTCTCGTGGTGATAGCCGACCTCCTCCAGGAAGCGGTAACACTTGGCGGAGTCCGTGTAGACAGTGCTGCCGGAGGCAATGGCCTGGGTCATTACCGGCTCCAGGCTCTGGCGACTCACATCGGGGACGACGGCCAAGATGGCTTGGCCTTGTTCGCGGCCCACCATCGCGATCACGGCAGGGCTATCCTTGGCCGCGCTCCCTCGTCCCCGTCCTCGCTTTTTGCCCCTCCGCCGAGGGGGGAAAAGTCAGGGCTTTGCACCCTCCGCCAGGAGCCTGTCCCTTGTGTCCGGCTGTGACGTAAATCTCGTCAGCCTCGACGGTGCCCTGCAAGACCCGGCCCTCCTCTAGGCGAACCACTTGCTCTCGCACCAACCAGACGATGCGCTGGGCTGTATGGTAATCGCAGGGTAACTCCCGGGCGATGGCCGCTGTGCTTTGTGACAATTGGGCCAGGTAAAAGCCCAGAAACCAGGCCGCCAATGGCAGTTTCGTATGCTCAAAGATGGTGCCCGTCTTGTCGTTGAAGCTCAACCCACAGCAACCACACTGATATCGCCGACAAGCCGGTTGGCGAAAGTAGGTCCAACACTTGGTGATGTACTCGCTCCCGCAATAAGGGCAGCGCACTTGCCCATCAGGCCACCGCAGTTGCCGGAGTTGCCGATAGCACTCAGCTTCATCCAACAACCGGGTAAACGACTTGGCTTGGGTACATAGAGCCTGCATATCTCTCACCCCCTCTTCAGATTGCTGACTCTATTCTACCATCGTTACGTTAGAACAACGTTAGCGCACACTATGCCAATATGAGCGAATTGAATTTTGCCGCATCTTACAGGAACTTGTGAAAAGTTAGTGCCATTGACCCGTAGCCCGGACGTTCACGTTCGGGCGAGACACGTCACCAACACCCTACAGGGGGACTGCCAAGTAGTGATGCCGGCCATAAAAAAACCGGCGTCCGCCTGGAAAAGGAGGATGCCGGCACGTCGGCCGTAGACCTTCTCCTTTCCAAGCACGGGAGGCGCAGTCGTTTCCAACTACACCCTACCGCCCAACGTCCATAGGCTTGATTTGCCCTTAGGCCCGTTGGGTCGGAGAGGGAACGTCTTTTGTAATTTGACGATGCTATTTTACACTGTCCTGCTCGAAAACGCAAATGCCGCTATCATTTCCTCCGCTACTCTGCGTCCGTACACCAGCGCGTAGTTCATCCCCCGGTCCTCGGGGTATACCTGGGCCATGCACGACAGCCACAGGTTCTTCACCGGGGTTTTGAATGGCGGCTTGAGTTCCGAGTAATGCAACCCAACCACCGGCTGGGTGTAACGCTCGCGCCAGGCCCACACTCGCTCCACCCACTCCTCGCTAAACTCCGGGAACAGCTTCTTGATGCCGGGCAGATACGCCCGGAACAGGTCTTCAGCCGACATCCGATAATAAGGGTCGGCGGGGTCCATGTAGCGCGAGAGGTAGGCCAGGTGCGCGCCACCGTATTCCTCCGGGCGCTGCATGTTAGTGTGCTCCACCACGGCCACAAAGGGAATCTCGGGATCGTTGATGTTCAGCCAGTAGGTGCTACTCAGGCTGCGTTTGAGCTTCAGCACCAGGCACACGTTGGCCAGGTAGATTATCCTCTCCAATCGTGCGCGGTAATCTGCCGGCAATCCCGGTGCGATGCGAGCGAAAAGCGCCGGGGCGACTGTCACCAGCACGGCGTCAAAAGGTTTGTACGCGCCTCCCACGACCACGCCGGAGGCCACGCCGTTCACGATGCGCACTTCCTCGATGGGCGAGGCGGTGTGGATGGTCACTCCCTGGGCGCGCAAGCGCTGCTCCCAGGCATCCAGCATTCGCCCGAACCCACCGCGCAGGTAACCCAGGTGTTCGGTCAGACCCTTGCCCCGTGAACTACCGCGCAGCTTGAGTTTGTTCCAGAACCAGACGGCGGCCACCTGGTCTGCGTAGTGCCCGAATTTCTGGCGGAGGAGTGGCTCCCACACCTGGTGATATACCCGCTTGCCCGCTAACCGAATGAGCCATTCCCTGGCGGTGATCTCCTCCAGCGGTTTCCAGTTGCTAATGAAACGGGGGATGATGGCCAGCATCCCCAGGCGGAGACGGTCGAAGAGGGGTAGTGGGGTGAAGCACAGCACGTCCATCGGCGTGGTCAGCCGGTAGATGCGATTGGCGTAATAGCTGGTGACGGTTGGTTTCCAGGCGAAATCTTCACCCAGCCCCAGTTCGTGGATCAATCCCTCCATTGCCGTATCGCTGGTAAACAGGTGGTGATAGAATTTTTCCAGGTAAACCCCGTTGACCTCGAACGAGCCGGCCAGGCCGCCCATCGTCGCGTCGCGCTCGAAGATGGTGACGCTGTGCCCGGCGCGGCTCAGAGCATCGGCGGCGGCCATGCCGGTGATGCCGCCGCCTACGATAGCGATGTTTTTCATGTAAAAAATGATCCCCTCTTGTCTTTTTACTTGGTTGCCGTGGTGCGTGTTACGTGCACCGGCGATGAGCGAAAGTCTCCTGACCAAGTCCCCTTATCGCCTCGGTCAGGAGACCTTCGGCGAACGGGAGGTCAGGAGACCTTCGGCGAACGGGAGACCTTCGGCGAACGGGAGGAAGCCCCCCTCACCTCGTCTCCTTGTCTCCCTAATACCCCCGGCCCACTCCCCGATAGGTGAACCCCAACGCCTGCATCGTCGCCGGATCGTAGATGTTACGTCCGTCAATCAGCACAGACCCCCGCATGGCTTGCTTGATCCAATTCATGTCCAGGTGCTTGAACTCGTTCCATTCGGTGACGACGATCAGTGCGTCGCAGCCCTGGGCTACCTCGTAAGGGTCGGCGCAGAAAGTAACGTCGGATAGAATTTGGCGGGCCCTGTCCATTGCTGCCGGGTCGTAGGCACGGATGTGTGCTCCCTCGTTTTGCAGCAGGTGGATGATCTCCACCGAGGGGGCGTCGCGCATGTCGTCGGTGTTGGGTTTGAATGCCAGCCCCAGCACACCGATGGTTTTGCAATCCAGTGTGCCCAACAGGTCGCGCAGTTTCTGGATAATCCGCCGCCGCTGGTCGCGATTGATTTCTATCACCGTGCGCAGTAACTGCGGGTGGCAGCCGTGGATGGAGGCCATGTGCGCCAGCGCGCTCACGTCCTTGGGAAAGCACGAGCCACCGTAGCCCACCCCCGCCTCCAGGAACGACGAGCCAATGCGCTTGTCGTAACCCATCCCCACGGCCACCTCTTTCACGTCCGCACCCAACGCCTCGCAGATGTTGGCGATCTCGTTGATGAAAGAAATACGATTGGCCAGGTATGCATTGGAGGCGTACTTGATCATCTCGGCGGTGCGCAGGTCGGTGATCATGATCGGTGCGCGCAGGGAAAGATAGAGTTGCGCCACCTGCTCCGCCGCCTCGCGGTTTAGCGAGCCAAGCACGATGCGGTCGGGGTACATGAAATCGTGGACGGCGGACCCCTCACGCAGGAACTCGGGATTGGAGACCACGGAGAACTCAATGGGTTGCGGTTGGTGGCGGGTGACAATCTCCGCCACCCAGTCGCCTGTGCCGATGGGCACGGTGCTCTTGTTGACGATGATCAGCGGATGGTCCATCACCTCGGCGATGGACTGGGCTGCGGAGCGCACGTAAGAGAGATCAGCCTCGCCCTCGCTGCCCATCGGAGTGTTGACGGCGATGAAGACGAACTCCGCTTCTTTTAGCCCTTCTTCGTAGGAAATGGTAAAACGCAGGCGGCCCGCCTGGGCATTGCGGCGGACCATTTCCTCCAGGCCAGGCTCGTAGATTGGTATCTCACCAGCCTTTAGCCTGGCGATTTTTTCCTCGTTGATGTCTACGCAGGTTACCAGATTGCCCAGATCGGCAAAGCACGTGCCGGTGACCAATCCCACATAGCCTGCACCGATAACGCAAATCTTTCTCAAGGCTCGCTCACCTTTCTGCTCGATGTGATGTGAGGGGGAAATACCGAATACGCGGTGCAGAGATGCGTCGCGTGGAGATTATCATACCACAAAAGCGCCAGGTTTTCAAATGTAGGGAGCGCCGGGGGGAGGACGGGGCCATGCCCGCCTCGCCAGGTGCAGCGATCTGCAAGCCAGCCCTGCCGATTTCAGGTGCCAGTCACTTGCTGAGACTCCCGTCCCTGTTCTTTGATCCGCGCCGCCATGCCCAAATCCTGCCAGCTCACGCTCTCCCGCCACATGAAAAAGAAGCCCAGTGCAGTGACTGGCAGCCACAACACGGCGTGTAGCAGTAAAATGTAGCTCGTGCCCGCTGTCTGCGGCACACCGAAACGTATCATCACCTCGCTGCCGGCCTTGTCGAAGGTGCCCAGGTAAGCAGGCGCTGAGGGGATGATCGTGGCCAGATTCACTACCCCGTTGACCAGCATCAGCGCCAGAAAGGAGACGCGGAAGTCGAAGCAGTGCATTACCAGCCAGTACTTCACCGTCTCTAGCAGCCAGATCACCAGAGTCACTCCGAACACGATGAACACATCTCGTCCGCTGCGCAGGATTTGCAGGCCGCGTAACACACCGTCGGCCAGGCCATGGATGGGTTGGCGAAAACGTTGCGGTACCGCGCGGTCAATTATCCAGGTGTACAGCCGCCGCATCTGCTCTGGCAACATGGCCAACACGAAGAAAATTGCTGCCGCGCTCACCATCAGCATGGTGAAGATGGGCATGTAACGGCGCAAGTCCTCAGGCAAAGGGGCAAACGGTAGGGCGACGAAGACGAACAACAACATCATCAGGCCATCGAACACGCGCTCCAGCACGGCTGTGGTCAAAGTGGATCCGATGTTGATGCCCGCTTTTTTCCAGAGGATGTAGGCCCGGATGAACTCACCGGCGCGCGCCGGGTAGACGTTGTTGCCCATGTAGCCGATGACCACGATGGGGAATAGCCGTCGTGCGGATACCCGTTGGACGGGACGCAGGACGTAGCTCCAACGCCAGCTTCTGAACCCCACGGCGACGAAATACACCGCCACTCCGGGCACCAGCCACCAATAGTTTGCGCTACGCAGTGTTTCCCACACGTCACGCAGCTTTAGGCCACCCAGGGCCAGGTAGAGAAACACGGCGCTGATAATCACTCCCACCCAGAACTGCCATCGCTTTAACATTTGCATCTGAACTCCGCTCCTGTCCATATAAAAAAGAAGCCGGGGGTCAGCGTTTGCTGGCCTCCGACCCCTCGTGTCTCAGTAGTGCCCCTCATTAACTTGAAGGGGCTAACATTCCCTCCAGCACCCGTTCCAGAGCCATAGTGTGGCTGCACACCCCCCGTGTGGCGAAGAAATCGCACCCGCAATGCCACTTACCATTGTTGTACTCGACTGTATAATTGTTGTGATTTCCCTGGAAGCTCACAGTGAACTCCGTGAACTGTATCCGCTCCCGCTCCTGAGCGTATTGCTTGGCCTTCTGAATCTTGCTGATCATCCCCGAGTCCATGCCTCTTGACCCTCCTCGTTAGAATTGATACACTGGGAGACAACAAAAGAACACTAAGGTAACTATCCCACCTCAGTGTTCTTTCCCCCAGACGATATGCGCCTGAAACGCTGCTCCGCACATGGCGGCACCTCCAAGCGGGCGGCTATATTGGGACACCGCTCAACCGTGTGTGTACAGTATACCCCGTTTAGGCCCATTTGTCAAACGAACATTCCCTGGTCCGCCCCACAACCGGAAACGCACCCGCAGTTTCGCCTTTCCCAAAACTTGTGGTATAATTGAATACCCCGCTGATTCTCTGTCAGTCTCAACTCGACGGGATGCACTCCTGTGCATGGCGGGCATCACAATACGCTGACGCAATACTCTGAAGCTAGGGAGGACACGCCTGTGAGGAAACTAATTTTTGCGATACTCGTTTGTCTGTTGCTCGTCGCTTGTCGGGCCCAGCCCACTCCTACCCCTGTGACCATGATTATGCCGGTACAACCTACCTGGACTCCTACGTTGGCTTCGTGGGATACGCCGATCCCGCTGCCCAGGCACACTATCGCCCCGGGAGTAGCGCCCACCAACCCGCCCATACCCACGGCCACAGCGACATCTGTGGAGCCAACGATGACCCCGAAACCAACAGCCACTCCGACGTCAATGGCACCCACCACTGCCCCAACTCTAACTCCAACTCCAACTGCGACTGTGCCCACCGCTACTCCGACGCCACGGACACCCACGCCTACCTCGCCGCCGCCCACGGCGACCAAACCACCTGCGCCTACCGCCACCCCGACGCCAGCCCCGGGTAACGTGCTCACCAATGGCGACTTCGAGGGCGATTTCACGGACGAGGGGGTAGGTGTGGGATGGAGTAGGTTCTTCAACGGTGATGCCAGCTTCTTCTGGGCCCCCAGTACCTGGCCCCCGGTCGTGGCCAGTGGTGCTCAGTCTCAGGGAATGTCCATCGCCGACACGCCCAAGTCCGACCGTTACATTGGCATCTATCAGACGGCGTCCGTCGTGGCCGGCGCTTCTTACAGACTGGAGCTATCGGGGCTGATCCGCGCCTTGAACGCTCAGCCGGGGAGTTACGATAACCGGATGCAGTGGGGAATTGACCAGACCGGTGGCACCGATTGGACGGCGGTGACGGAGTGGACTGACCTGGGGTGGGATGAGCAGGGCATGGATACTGCCGACCTGACAATGGGACACTATACCACCACCATCACCGCCCAGGGCAAGAAACTGACCCTGTTCATTCGTGGCTGGGTCAAATGGCCGAAAAATCCCAACCGGGCGGAGTTTTACGTGGACAACGTGAAGCTGGTGGGTCCCAAGCCCCGCTGATCCCTGTACATACGCAATCGCCGATACAAACAGAAATCCACCCCGGAGAGGGTGGATTTCTATGTTGAAAGGTCTCCTGTATTGGGGCAAGAGTCGCACGAACTTGTGTCACTCTTCGCTCCCTTCGGTCTCAGAGCGTGTCTGAGAATTGGGCTGGCGATTAGAAATCGCGCCTGATGAGCCTGCGGCTGGCTGTCCGCCTGCGCGGACAGAGGGCGTCCACGCAGGTGGACGCTCGGCTGAAAGCCCTCCAGGTGCGACTTTGAGTCGCCGGATTGAATTTTCAGCTCAGATCGTGTCACTCTTACCGCAGCGCAGTCTCTCTCTATTGGTAGACACAGAATAGGGGCGCTGCGCGCAGCGCCCCTACTTTCCTGTCCCGACTTGCTCTCGCGTCTCTTGAAGTTACCTCTTGATGTTGTAGAACGCCTCCAGCCCGGCGTATACCGCCGTATCGCCTAGCTCCTCCTCTATGCGCAGGAGCCGATTGTACTTGGCCGTACGTTCTCCCCGCGCCGGGGCACCGGTCTTGATCTGCCCCGTGTTCCAGGCCACTGCCAGATCTGCAATCGTCGTATCCTCGCCCGTCTCGCCGCTGCGATGGGAGAGGACGACTGTCCATCCGGCGCGCTGGGCGATCTGAACCGCCTGGTAAGCTTGAGTCAAACAGCCGATCTGGTTGACTTTACACAGAAGCGCGTTGCAAGCTTTCTCCTTAATCGCCTTCTCCACGCGCTGCACGTTGGTCACCAGCAGGTCGTCTCCCACGATCTGTACCCTATCGCCCACGCACTGCATCAGCAACTGCCACGTTTTCCAGTCGTCCTCGGCCAACCCGTCCTCAAGGGATATGATGGGATACTTGCCGAGCCAGTCCTCATAAAACTCTACCATCCGCTCCCCGCTTAACCGCTTGCCCTCTTTCTGCAGGTAGTACGTCACCCCGTCCTCGAAGAACTCACTGGCAGCGGGATCCAGAGCAATGTAGATGTCCTTGCCCGGCTTATATCC
>JAGGZG010000102.1 GCA_021162125.1 Anaerolineae bacterium | reverse complement strand
TTGTCCATCTCTACCTCCTATCGATCGGTTGCCTGCCTTGCTGGAAGATACCGCCCCGGCTGTGCCTTACTCTCCTGGCGCAGCCTGTGCACCAAGCGCAGATTGAAGAGCAGAACAAGCCCCGCCAGCAAATGCACTGGCCAGCGCGGCCAGCCGACAGCCGCCGCTGCAGCTACATCGCCCCCACCGAAGAAGGGTGACAGGACCGCAAAGTACAGTGGATCCACCACCAGGAAATAGACGGTGGCGAACCACAGCCCCGTATTAAGCAAGGGGATGGACGTCAGCCAACGGTGGCGTGTGGCATAGAGCGCGTAGCCGATGATGGTCGTGAGCACAGCCGGTGTCCAGGCAATGACCAGCCAGTGGGCACCCACGCGCTCCGCCACCGGCGTAGCGTAGATGACCTGACTGGTGAGCCAACCGTTGGTCAGAAAGCGGAACTCTCGCACGCCCTCGCCCAGCAGCAGGGCGACCAGGTAGTGGATGCTCTCGTGAACCGTATGCTGAAGCAAGACAGTCAGCAACGCCGGAGGCAGAAAATAGAGCCGCTTGCGGATATCGAACATTGGACACTCCTCGTATATGGAATATTCTGTGCAACCACTCTTTCTACACTGCTAGTTGGCCAAGGACGTTTCGAGCATGTGCTGGAGCGAGGGCTCGAGCATAGCCAGTTGCTCGGCGGTCTGGCCGCTGGCGTAGAAGTCGAAGGCCCGCCGCGTGTCCCCCAGGCCGACCACGATGAGCACGTGGGTCTCGACCAATTGCACGGGCGCTTGCGTGTCGTCGTCCTGCGCCGCCGGGGCGTAGACCTCGAGGGTAAAGCGCCGCCCACTGCCCCAGCCCAACTCCACCGGCTCTGAGTGGATTACCTGTGAGGGGGTAGGCAGCATTGCTGCCTCCACCTCCTGCGGAGGCTGGATGTCCATCCAGTTGACGCCAAGGCGCAGGCCATCGTCGCCAACAGGCGACCAGGCCCACTCCGTCTCAAGCCGCTGCCAGCCAACGGGCACCTCAAACACCAGCCCAGCCTCTGGGATGTTCACCTTCTGATAGGTGAGGTCAGACTCGGACAGTGTCTCGAGATACGTGTAGGCTTCTCCATCCCAACGGTACACGTCCGTCTCAGAAGCCGCAGGGCCGTAGCCAGCGAGTATCTCGACCACACCGTCGCCATCGACATCTTCCAGGCGGATAGCGTTTTCGCCAAAGGCGTCTTGCCCGTCAAAGTGGCCTCCGTGAGGGTGCAGCAGGCCATAGCCATCCTGGGACCAGGCAAAGACCTGGAGGGTCTGACCTGCGGCGCCCATGGCCTGCACGCACAGCACCTCCAGGCGGCCGTCGCCGTTGACGTCCTGCACTTGCAGTGCCTCGGCGCGATCGCCGACCAGTGGTCCACTATGCCAGGCAACCTCATAATCGGCAATCGCGTCATCGGATGCGTTTATTGTCAGGATGAATAGCTCAAGGAAATCGTATCCCAGCCGTTCGGGCGAACCGTCGAAGCCGGCCAGGAAGACAAGCTCTGCTACGCCATCGCTGTCCAGGTCGCCCGATGCCTGACTGAGCACCTCGGCCGCATCGGACAGGAGCAGCGCGGGATCGTCCTCAGGCTCCTGGCTCGGCGGTCCGTCGAGGTCGAACGGGAAGGTGGCGACGATATTGGGACCGCCCGGCTGATAGGCGCGCACCATGTACTGCACGCCTGGCTGCAGGGTCACGCCTTCCGGCAAGGCTACCATCAGTTCCCATGCGCCCTGTTCCACGCGTGCACAGACCTCGGTGGGCCACCAGTCCTGCGGGACGCCGTCGACCCAGAGTTCGGCACTCACGCAGGTTCCATCGGGCAGGGTGCTCTTGCCGCGGGCGATGACCTGCGTGTCGGTCATGCGCACGCCTTCGATGGTGATGCGGCCAGTGGGTGGCTCGCCTTCGTCGTCAGGCACGGCCACGACCCGCTCCCCGCTACCATGGTACTCGTACACCGTGCTATTCACAGCCAGCCGGATGACGTAGCCCGGCGTGATGACCTGGGCATACGCTTCACCCGGCTCTGTAACGCCCAGGCTGGCGTCGGGGAACTCGGTTGCTTCGATGCTCTGCACCGCAATCTCATCGGGGCTGACGGCCAGCCGCTCCGCCAAATCGGCCTTAGCCAATGCTACCAGGGGCGCAGCAGGGTCGGTGGCGACTCCGGCAGGAGGTGGGCAAATCTTCAGCGCTGCTTCCGTGGGCCACTCGCCCTGAAACGCCTCTTGCTCGCCTTCCCCGACCTGTACGGGGATAACGTCAACGACGGGACCGGTGGGCTGGTGGACCACCAGGGCCAGTCCGTAGGTGCCCGATGAGAGATCGGAAGGCAAGTCCACATCAACATCCCGCTCAAATCCGCCTCCCGATTCTAACTCGAACTCCTGTTCCGTCAGGGGAATCACCTCTGTAGAGGGCTGCGGCTCCAATAACTGCACGCAGAGGCGGCCATTCCAGGTCTGATCCGTGTTGTTCTTGGCGGCCAGATGCATGGTCTCCCTCGTACCGGGAAGGAAGCCTTCGGTGTAGCTTTCCCAAGAAACGAAAGTCCCATCCTCGCCCACGATGTCCAGGCGGAAGGGATGCCGCTCCGGTGTGTTCATAGTCGGACCATTGACCGGCCCGCACGCAGCTAGCAGGCCCAAAATGATGATAGCGCACAAGGCGCAAACGACGTGTCTCTTGGTCACTGAATAACCTCCCCATATTATGTTTGTCAGGATATGCTATCCCAGTAGACGCCATTTGCTTATCATGGGTTCCCTCTGATTCTTGTTGTCTCTTCCTCCCTCTGTTATGTGAATATCACTTGTTTGGTCTTGCCTTTCTCGCTATCGAAAGCTTTCCTGCCCTGTTCCGCGCTCCCAGTATGCCACCAAAAAGACTTTCCAGCGCATCGGCCAACGCGGATAAACGACATCCGCAGGGAGTTTCGAGCCTGGTCAGGTGGCCAGTCCTTTCCCTGGTCAGGTGAGCAGGCACCTTATCTCAAAGCCCTCTCGCCCTGATGTACTCGGAAACGTCCACGTTGTAGACCACATCCTCAATCGTCCACACGGCCCAGGGCGTGCCCTCGTCCAGCCAGGTCGTGGCTGCGGGCGACGGAATCTCAATCCCGTGAAAGGTCTGCCAGCCCAGCGGCTCGTTGCGCCAGGGAACCCTGGCCTCGTCTGCCGCCTCCCGGTAGCGCAGTGCCTCCAGCGCGCGGATCAGCCCGGTCTCGGGATCAAAGGTGACGGTGAAGGCATCCTGCTCCTCGTCGAAAGGCTTGCCCTGAGCAGGGTCGAAGGGAACGATGAGGCGGGCAGTGGTGTTGTCAACCGCTTCCCAGCGCACCCGGGGATCGGTGACGAGTATCGATGGCAGCCAGACCGCTTCCCCCCACAGAGCCAGATTGGCGGCCATATCAATCTTGGGCTCGTTCTCGATCACACCGACGGGTAACTCCATGCGGACATGGCCGTCGAGGTACCATTCATTGACCTTCATCACCGGATAGCCAAAGATGGTCGCTTCGATGTAATGCCGGTACCCCTGACCAGCGACGTGGGTGAACCTGAAGCGTGCGGGAAAGGTGATGCCCTTGATCCGCAGCCTGCCCCGTCCGCTGATGACTGCCGATTCGATGACCGGAACCTGATCCCCTGCGATGATCTCGTAGAACCGGGCGACGGGCACCGGCAGATCCGCCGGCAACTCGACGCTGTTCAAGGCCGGTGTCTGTTCCGGGTAGGCGGGGAAAGGCTTCGGCTTCACCTGGAGCCCCAACCAGCCGGCGGCAGCAACCGCGCCAAGTGCGCCGATCAAGATGATGATGTACTTCACCATGGTGCTTTCCTCCTTGTACCCTCCGAACCAGCGCCTGACACGCCGTTTGTATTCAGTAAACTGCATCCCAAATAGCTGTTCCATACGCTTCTCTTCGAGTGGAATGAGAGCTAAGCTCGCCAGCAGGAAGAACAGGATCGGGAAGAGGAACGCAATCAACGATCCAAGCAAGACAGCCAGGCCAACGAGCCAAATCAGCATACCGAGATACATCGGGTTACGGCTGAACCGAAATGGCCCTGACGTCACCAAAGCGGGCGACCCTCCACGGAGTTGGAAACTCGTCCGTTCTTGCCGAAACAGCATAGCGACCCTGGACATCAAAGCCAAACCAAGAAGCATCAGCCCCGCTCCCAGATATGAGTATGGCCTGGGGATCACAATCATCACCGGAATCAGGTAATGAAACAGGATCGGCAGGGCAATCAAGATCGCGGCCTCCAGCATCCTGGCGCTTGTTCGATGACCTTTGGTTCTTTTCATTCTTCCACTCCCGCGCTGAGCCATCTCTATATTCTCCCTCTCTATCCTTCCACAATCACGCCATCTCGAAGTGGTCCTTGGATGGCCTGAGCTGCCGGTCGAACCCGGCTTCCGTCACCCCGAAAAACTGGGCGGTCCAAAACCCGGCCCGTTTCAGCAGCCACTTTATGGCTCCGGGCAGGTATCGTAACGCTGGCTGCAACGCAGGCTCTCTTTGTTCCCGGTCACGCCGGTTGCCTCCAGCGCAAACGCTTCCCGGGACGTCACCGAATCGAACGCCCCCTTCTACGTACCACGGCCTCGACGTCGATAGAACACCGGGCAACTCGCCTCTTACATTCATCGTGCCTGCTTCGAGTTCCCACGAATCCAACCGTGCTTCTGCGTTCCTTCCCGCATCTGCCGGTGCAGGTGCTCCCGGCCTGCGTCGGTGAGGCTCAACCGCTCCTCCCCTGCCAGCCACCCCAGGCCAGCGAGATGATCGAACAAAGCCTGGCGGAGCGTCTCGAGCGCGGGTGGCTGGCCGGGGAGGAGCGGGTGGGCC
>JAGGZG010000201.1 GCA_021162125.1 Anaerolineae bacterium | reverse complement strand
GGTAAGCACAGGGAAAGTGGGGAGTTCCGTGCCCGATTCCGGCGTGGCGGACGGGACCGGTGTCGCAACCGGAGCAGGAACACAAGCACTCAAGCTTAAAGCGATTGATAGAAACAGGAGTATTCTCCACATGATAGACCCTTCGAGCTAGGAGCCAGTGAATATGCGAGTAGCCAGAAGATTCGCGTGATTTTCTTCAAGTGTAGCACGGAACGGTGTTTTTGACAACGGGATTGAGGTATCACGGAGCCTTGTCGGTCTTTCCCTGAGATGAGCCCATCGCCAACCTATTAGACAACTCATCTGAAATAAGCTATAATATCACCCGCTATTCGCCTCAATAAATTTACTGTTCAGGAGGTATCCCGTGGTTCGATTTACTGCGCCCCGTGGCACACAGGACATTCTGCCCGAGGATCAACCGTATTGGCGTTACGTCGAGGAGCGCCTGCACGCCATCGCCCATTTGTACGGCTACGAGCGGATTACCCCGCCCATCTTCGAGGATACGGCCATCTTCGAGCGTGGGGTGGGGGAGGGAACGGACATCGTCGAAAAGGAAATGTACACTTTCCTCGATCGGGGTGGAAAGTCCCTCACCCTGCGCCCGGAGTTCACCGCCAGCGTGGTGCGGGCCTACATCGAGCACGGGATGCACGTCCGCCCCCAGCCGGTCAAGCTGTACTCCATCGGCCCGGCCTTCCGCTACGAGCGCCCCCAGGCTGGCCGCTACCGCCAGCATCACCAGTTCAACGTGGAGGCCATCGGCACGCAGGACCCGGCCGTGGATCTGGAGGTGATGTCCCTGGCCTGGCAGCTCTACGACGAGCTGGGCTTTCGCGACCTGGCTTTCCAGATCAATTCCACGGGCTGTCCACGATGCAAGCCCGGCTACGTCCAGGCGCTCAAAAAATACTACGCCGACAAGCTATCGGCGGTGTGCGAGGATTGCCGCCGCCGCTACGAGCAGAATCCACTGCGCCTGTTGGATTGCAAGGTCGAAAGCTGCCAGCCGTTCATTGATGGTGCGCCGCACTTCCTGGACTATCTGTGTGACGAGTGTGCCACGCACTTCGCCACGTTGCGCGGCTACCTGGACGCGCTGGGCCGGCCTTACACGCTCAACCATCGTCTGGTGCGCGGACTGGATTACTACACCAAGACGGTGTTCGAGGTGTGGGCGGCGGGCATCGGGGCCCAGGCGGCGGTGTGCGGCGGCGGGCGATACGATGGTCTGGCCGAGGCTCTGGGCGGCCCCCCGACACCCGGCGTCGGGTTTGCCTCCGGCATCGAGCGCATTATCCTGACGATGAAAGCTCAGGGTGTGGAGGTGCCCCCGCCACCGAGGCCCCTGGCGCTGATTGCCACTCTGGGTGAGGAGGCGAAGCTGGCCGGCATCAAGCTGGTGACCGACCTGCGGGCAGCGGGCATCCCGGTGGTTCTGGCCTTTGGCGACCGCAGCCTGCGTTCGCAGATGCGCGAAGCAAGTCGGTTAGGGGTGGCCTACACGCTGATCCTGGGCGCGGATGAGGTGCAGGCTCGGCAAGTGATCGTGCGCGATATGGCCGCTGCCAGCCAGGAACCAGTAGCTCAGGGCGAGGTAGTGGCCTGGCTGAAAGCGAAGTTCCTCTCATCGCGGGATGGGAATTGCGAGTGTGCACAGACGTGAAACACATCGGCTTGCTGCACCATCCCCGGATTCCCCGGTCACAGACGTTAGCCGTTGAGATTGCCAGATGGTTGCGAGAGCAGGAGCGGACGGTTTGGTCGGGCTCGGCGTGGGATGAACAGGCGGTCCTTGATAGGATCACCGATTTCGACCTGATCATAACTTTGGGTGGCGATGGCACCATCCTGCGTGCAGCGCGCATGGCCGCCCGCCACGGTGTTCTCATCCTGGGCATCAATCTGGGGCGGGTGGGGTTCCTGGCCGAGTTGACGCCTGCCAACTGGCGTGAAAAGTTCCCCTGTCTGCTGGAGGGCCAGTACTGGATCGAGGAGCGGATGATGCTCCACGCCGAGTTCTGGCGTCGGGGGGAACCGCAACAGAGTTTTGAGGCCCTCAACGATGTGGTGGTCAGCCGGGGGGAACTGGCTCGCATTGTGCGCCTGCCAACCTACATTGACGGGGGTTACTTCACCACTTACGTCGCCGATGGTCTCATCGTAGCCACGGCCACCGGATCCACCGCCTACGCACTGGCGGTTGGCGGGCCCATTCTGCCCCCTGAGCTCAAGAACATCCTGTTGATCCCCATCGCGCCGCACTTGAGCATGGAACGGGCCATCGTCCTCTCCCAGGGAGCTCAGGTGGAGGTTGAGGTCTCGACGGACCATCGTGCCATCCTCACCATTGATGGCCAGTTCCACGTGGAATTGCAGCACGGCGATCGGGTGCTCGTGCAGGCCAGCCCGTACACCAGCCGTTTTGTACGTTTGCAGGAGCGGATGTATTTCTACCAGACGTTGATGGAGAGGTTACGGCCGGTTGACGTGAACTGAGGCGTGGGACGGGGGGCATGACAGATTTGAACAGTGGACATATCCCACTATCGCTGTTGCCGGAGGTCCGTCGGGGCATCGAGTACCGTTGTTTCTGCCCTCGTTGGCGTATACAGGACATCACCGTCGGAGAGTTGTGGGAGATGTTCGACGTCCGCTGGGCTGCCCTTTCCGAGGAGCGGCTGGATAAGGACCTGGAGACTTTTCTAATTCGTGACAGCATTGACCTGGCGGAGACAACTGTGCAGGTGGCTGCCTTGCATCAGGGACGGGTTCTTGGCGGGCTGCGTGTTCACCTGGCTCAGGTTGGCTTGTTGAAGGGGATTTCGGGGGTGCAGATCAGTCGCGTTGGGGTGCACAAGGACTGGCGGGGCAAGGGCATCGGCCACACGCTGGTCAGCAAGGCCGTGCACATCGCCAGGGACGTGGCCGTGGACGCAGGGCTCAATCTCATTTTCCTGTGGGGGCGAGTGGTCGGCGGTCGCGATCCCAAAAGAGTGCTGCGGCTCTACGAGCGAGCCGGGTTTATGCGCACCAGCCGATTCATCGAGACCAAGGGACTATTGAACTGCCTGATGGTGGCTACTGTCCGTGGCACGCCCGCCGAGCATCTCTCCGCTCTGGGTTTCCGGGTGACGGAGGTGCGCGATGCCAATGATGCCTCCGCGACCTCCATGCTGGTGATCTTCGATGCTGATTCGGGTGGTAGGACAGCGGATCGCAGGACATCATCGGATTAGTGGATCGTGGGAAATCAGCGGATTAGGATTGGATTAATGGATCAATCTGATATTCTCCTGCGATCAGATGTTATCCTGCAATCTGTGTCCTGAAAGGAGCGATGTGACCAGACTGCTGTACGAGGATCTCACCAGTCAGCTCATCTGGGCCTACTATAGAGCATACAATGGACTTTCGCGCACCTATCCAGAGTTTATCTGCGAAGGGGCGATGGCTATGCTGCTCCGTCGCACCGGCGTTCCATACCGTCGCCAACATGAGATCCAGATATTCTACAAAGACCGTCTGGTGGGCGTCCATCGGCTTGACCTACTGGTGGATGACAAAGTCGTCGCCGAACTCAAGGTCGCCGAGCACATCGAGAAAATTCACAAAGCCCAGCTCTTCTCGTACCTGAAGGCTACCGGAAAACAGGTTGGTTTGTTGTTCAACTTCGGCTCGCCGCAACCCGAATTTGAGCGACTGTTTTTCGACCCCACGCGCGCAGCGGCAGAAAGGCCGGTCACACCACCAACGGTCAGGGATTGTGAGCTGCCTGCGCACCTTATTCATCCTGAACTGGTTGGTCAGATACTCGGCGCGGCGGTCGAAGTGCATCGCACGTTGGGGCCCGGCTTCATCTACCGTATCTACGCCAATGCCTGCTACCACGAGTTCCGGCTGCGCTCCATTCCCGTCGAGGCACGCAAAAGCTTTCAGGTTATCTTTGAGGGGGAAGAGATTGGTGAACTGAAGTTTGCTCATTTCATCGTAGAGGAACAGATAATGTTTTTCCCGGTGGCCATTCAGCACATAGAGGACATCAACGTGAACAACCTCAAGGACTGGATACGCGCCCATGACATCAAATTGGGCCTCATGATCAACTTCTACGAAACCGCCATCAAACCCATCTTCATCGTCGCCCAATAATCCATCTGTTACTGCTTTGCCGTATCCGTTACCGTCTTGCAATCCGTTGTCGTCCCGTAATCCGTTGTCGTCCCGTAATCCGTTGTCGTCCCGTAATCCGTTGTCGTCCCGTAATCCGTTGTTATCCCGTAATCCGTTGTTATCCCGTAATCCGTTGTTATCCTGCAATCCGCTGTTATCCTGCAATCCGTTGTTGTCCTGCAATCCGTTGTTGTCCTGCAATCCGCTGTTATCCTGTAATCCGCTGTTATCCTGTACGCTCATGTCTAGCATCGTGTAGCTGCTGAGAGGCGAAAATGCACCCATTGGCTACACACCAGGCCATCTAGCCTTGTCATGCGCGGTGAAATCTGGTTTCGGGGCAAGCGAAACCAGAACCACACGCTTGGATTGATGGAAGCGAGATCGATCTATCCAGCCACGGGGCAAACCTCCGCGAATTGAGCCGTTTGCACTCGCGCCAGCAAGTCGGTGGCACTGGTTGCCTCCACCTGGAAGGCGGCCTGGAGCACGTCCAGTGTGCGGTTCCAACAATTCTTATGGCGGCGGTTGAAAAGGAACTCGAACTGGGCGACGTAGAGAGGCAAGTACACTTTGGAGACGCCGCGATAGGTGCGGATCATCTGCCGCAGCCAGGACCAGGTGCACTCCATGGTGTTGCAGTGCACCTCGCATTTGCCGTCGCCATCCAGGTCGAGGGCATACTCGCCAGCACCGTGATTGACGACCTTGTGTTGATAGCCATCGCGGGAGAGGAAATGGTAGATGCAATAGCTATCGGTATAGACGCGGGCACCGCACTGCACCATCTGATGTACAATCGGACGGATGGTCTCCGTTTGCACGTTGCGCAGTACGAACAGGCGAACCTGACCTCCCCGACACAGCAGTCCAAAGACTGGCAGCCGATCACTGTCCCAGGTGCCACGTCCCCGCTGCTTGAGCCCGCGCTTACGAGGTTCCCGCTCCAGTTGCAGGCCGCCCGCCCGTCCTTTCAGTCCCGCTGTGAGGTAGGCCTCGTCGAACTCGCCCGCGTCCTCTGGTCCCAGCACAATGGGTTCGGTGGAGCGGGTTTGGTAAATGGCCGCTCGCAGCAAGCGGGTCAGGCGGTCTGTGGTGTGACGGTTGACCCGTGCCTCCTTCGCCGTTTCAACGCTGGCTTTGCCGTCGGCGAACAATTCCACAGTCAGCCACAAAGTGCGCACATCGATGCGCATGCCATCCAGAAGGGTACCGGTCAAAGGGGTAAAGGTGCCCCCTTCCCCTGGATCTCCTGCTTCGGCGCAGACCCGGCAACACCAACGCCCCAGCCCGTTCCGATAGTCCGCATCGATCAACTTCAGGTATTGTGGGTCTCGCTCCCCACAATGCGGACACTCTGGCCCGTGCGGCCAGCGAATTCGGATCAGCATCGCCCACAACTCCCGCTCATCCATGTGGTCGATCCAACCCCGCGCCTGTCGCAGGTCCGTCAACGGGTCGAGTTCGCTGGCAGACTCGGCTGTCGGCGATTGTTTCCCCATCGCCGTTCCTGCCGGGAAAGGTTCTGGTCGCCCCCGCTGTTTCCACTCCTCGACCAGTACCTCGCTGGGGCTTGTGTGCAGAATCTGCCGCAGTATGCGCGTGCGATACCGACGGCGCGCGGCACGGCCCACCCGAGGACACCGACGTTGCCACTTGACCCAACGTCTGGCCCACCGCTCACGATTCCGCTGTGGGTTGTGGTGCTGACGCACACGTCCCGGTGGCAGCAGTCGCTCATCCCACACCGGCGTGGGCCACTTCGCCGGTCGTCCATACGTGACAATCAGCAACAATACGAGTATAATATGCCGCAGACCTGGTGTGTGTTTCATAGACCCCCTCCTGTTAGAGATAGGTCTATTCATACACCAGGTCACTCGTTTTGTAAAGAGCGGTCCGTGCCAGAATCTACATCATGCTAGACATGAGCGATCCTGTAATCCGCTGTTATCCTGTAATCCGCTGTTGTCCTGTAATCCACGTTATACTCATAACTGGCCCACTCGGTCGTCACCGGCGCGATCCCGGCCACAATCAACACGGCCCGCTCCACATCCTCCCCCAGTCCCCGCAGTTCCAACTGTCCCCGCTGCAACTCGTCTAACGCCATGCGCTCTACCCGTACAGGCTTTCCCCTCGGCCCAAAAGTGACGAGCTGGACGATGAACCGTTGGGGCAGAACGTTGTCCACGCGGACGAAGCCGGCCGCCTCCCAGCCCCCGTCACCGTCCTCCACGTCGTCGGCGTAGCCCAACTCCGGGATGCTGATGTCGTCAATCAGCATCCCGGAACGATTGACCGCGTCGTCAGTGACGTACTCGAAGCGGACCAGCACCTGCTTCCCCGCGTAGGGAGTGAGGTCCACTTGTTCCTGCACCCATTGGGGTGCTTCACCCCCGCCGCTGGCCCCGGTGTACGCCTGGCCGAAGCTATTACCGTTGGGAT
This sequence comes from Anaerolineae bacterium, assembly GCA_021162125.1. Taxonomy (GTDB): domain Bacteria; phylum Chloroflexota; class Anaerolineae; order JACIWR01; family JACIWR01; genus JACIWR01. The sequence goes on along the minus strand of JAGGZG010000201.1, from coordinate 6,233 downwards.
TGGAGTCGGTGGTGTGGCGGCCTGGCAGAATATGCCACGATTGCCCGCCGTCGGGGGAGACCTCCACGTAAGCGTAGTCCCAATCCTCCTCGATGTCGTACCACGTCCAGAATCGCAGCGTGGCCTGCTCCAACCCCGTCAGGTCGAAAGTGCGGGTGAGCGTCATGTCGCTATCGTCGCCGCGCATGGAGTACCACGCATATCGCCCGCTATGGGCGTCAGTATCCGTCAGGCGCACCTGAGTCGAGCCGGCGAACTGGATGCTCAGATCGCCCTGGCCCAGAAGCTCAATGTAGTCGGCGGCGTACTGGTGAACCGTACTCGCCCGTTGGTCGGGATAAACGCGATGGGTGTAGTCAATTCGCACGGGTCCCACGTCCAGATCGGTGTAACCGTAGCGCCCATCATCCAGACCGGGGTCATCCACCAGATTGGCGACCAGCCAGTCGGCGAACACCTGATCGAAGGTTAGCCCGTAATCGGAGAGGACGGCGTTGAACCCGGCGACTCCGTTGGCGTCCTGAGCTACCATCGCGCGCGTCGCCTCCTCACCGAAGCGGTCGAGGAAATAGGCCATCAGCAGGTAGCTGGCCCCGTAGTGCAGGTAAGATTCGTCGGATTCGGCCCAGGTGGTGAGCTGGACGTCGGGCTGATTTACGAATGCCTGTGGCGAGTCCCCAACGTCGTAGTGGTTGAGGTAGGATGCCAACTCGGAGCATCCTTCGTTGACCCACCCATCCTCGTTGCGGTCGTTGTACCAGTGGATCATGTGCTGGAACTCGTGGGCCAACACCCCATCGTAGAAATTGGTGTCTGGCGAGATGCTATCCACAGCCAGGTAGAACATCTCCTTCTCGTTGGAGTAGGGATTGGCCAGGTGCGAGTACTCGTCGGCGCTGGAATAGTAGCCAGCCACACCCAACCCCAGGTTAGCGGCGTGAAGGATGTGGAGGTGCACGTCGTTGTCCACGCCTGGCGTCCACTCGCTGCCGAAGAACTCGCGGTTGGTGGGATAAGTCTTGGTCTCGAAGCGCTCCGCCGAACGGGCCAGAGCCTGCTCGTCCACCGAGTAACCCTCTTGTACCCATACGTACAGGTGAGGAGTTACGTAGCGCAGCCGGGCGGTGACCGTGAACTGTTCGTTAGTGTCCAGATTGCCCACCCAGAAAACCTCGGTATCTCCTACCTGGTAACTGGGTGGCTCCACGTTGACTACTTCGGGGATAGATTCCGTCGGATGCTTGAGGCGCGTGGCCAACTCGCGCAGGTCCCGCTCCGGGATGACCGCCGAGGTGACCAGTTCCTCCGTAGTCTGCTCGTCGCTCATGGGAGTCGGCACCGGCGTGTAAATGACGTGTGGGACAACGGTTGGAGTAGGGGTCTCCATCAGATCCGGTGCGAGTATCACCGTCCCGCCACACACCGTACACAACAACGCCAGACAGCAGCACAGCAGAAACAACACGACGACGAGAATGATGACAACGTTATTTCTCACGTGCTTGTCCTTCTTTTGAGTCGGGAGGGCCGGGCTTCCGTCCGAGAAGTTCCAGGACCTGGTCGGCCAGCACATCGCGGTTGGCCCCGTAAACCTCGATGACCGTCACCCGGGGGTTCTCCTTGATCGCGTCGGCCCAGGGATGCGGGCGGAGCATGATGGTGCCCACCACGTCCCGGTCACTGTCCAGGGCCTCCCGCACCGCGTCCCGAAACGACTCGGAGAGCATTTCCATTTTGCCGATTTCGTCAATGACCACCACTTCTTTGGTGGCGATGGCTTGCCGGATGGCGGTCACACCGACGGCTTGCAGATCGCCCAGGTTGACGCCATACTTGCCAACGTGGGGCGCATCCCGCAGCCGGATGTGGGCCAGCGTGCCTTCCCGTCCGCTGATGGTCACCAGTTTGAACCCCACCCGCCGCCCTCGCTCACGAATCTCCTCCGTGTAAAACCCGCCGCAGGTATCCCCCAGGGCGGCGACGATTTGTTTGATGATAGTTGTTTTGCCCACTCGTGGTTGCCCGGTCAGAAGCACAGCTTGACCCATGATTGCTACCCTCGTACTCGTTCGATGTGCGCACCCAGAGACTGGAGCTTCTCCTCGATGCGCTCGTATCCACGGTCAATCTGCCCGATGTTCCCGATTACGCTTTGACCCTGCGCACATAAAGCGGCAATGAGCAGGGCTATCCCGGCACGGATGTCGGGGCTCTCCAGCGGCGCGCCGTGGAGCTGCGCCGGGCCGACCACGACCGCGCGGTAGGGGTCGCACAGGATGATGCGCGCCCCCATCGAGATGAGCTTGTCCACGAAGTAGAGCCGGCCCTCGTACATCTTCTCGTGGATGAGGACAGTGCCCGCCGACTGGGTGGCTACAACTACGGCGATGCTCATCAAGTCCGTGGGAAAGGCGGGCCAGATGCCGTCGTCAATTTTGGGTATCGCCCCGCCGGCGTCCGGGACCACCTGCAAGTGCTGATGGCCGGGGACGAAGATGTTCTCGCCCTGCACCTCGACGTGCACCCCCAGGCGGCCCAGCATCAAGCGGGTCATACGCAAATGTTCCGGTACAGCCTTCTTGATGAGCAACTCGCTCCCGGTCACTGCTGCCAGCCCGATGAAACTGCCCACTTCTATGAAATCCGAGGTGATCTCCCACTCCCCGCCGCTCAATCGCTCCACCCCGTGGATGGTCAGCTCGTTTGTGCCGATGCCCTCGATGCGCGCTCCCAGCGTGTTCAGGAAATGGCACAAATTCTGTACGTGGGGCTCGCAGGCTGCATTGCGGATGATCGTAGTTCCTTGAGCGCGGCAGGCGGCCATGACCGCGTTCTCCGTTCCGGTCACACTGGCCTCGTCCAGGAAGATGTCCTGCCCACGCAGGCCCGCCGTGCGCATCTTGTACCCGCCGTCCATCTCGATTTCGGCACCCAGCGCGCCCAGGGCGCTGAGGTGCGTATCCACCCGCCGCCGGCCGATCACGTCACCGCCGGGCGGGGGGAGCTCGACCCGTCCGCAGCAGGCCAACATCGGTCCAGCCAGGAGGATGGAGGCCCGTATCTCCCCACAGAGGGTCGGGTCCAGATCGGTACGGACTATCCGCCGGGCTTGTAGCGCCACTTCGTGCGCTCCCAGCTCCTTAATGTCCACTCCCAGCCCGGCCAGCAGGCCGAGCATGGTGCGCACGTCTCGGATGCGCGGGACGTTGCGCAGCACGATACGCTCATCGGTGAGGAGGGAGGCCGCCAGCAGTGGCAGTGTCTCGTTCTTGTTGCCGCTGGGTGTGACCTCCCCGTGTAGTGGGAATCCTCCCTCGATCACAAATCTATCCATCTGATCTCCGTCGCTCCTGCTCAGTAGTTTCGCACTTTTTACAAAGCATCCGTGGTTCGCCACTCGCTCCCCCTCAGTCCCCCCCGTGCACTTCGCGTGCAGGGGGAAGCCTGTCCTCCCCCCGTTCCACGGGGGGGGCTAGAGGGGGGCGCGATCCGTGCAATAGCCACTTCGTGAAATCTGCAAAAGTACTGGCCTACTTTTCGAGAGGGCACTGCTTGCCCATCTCCTCTAGCCAGGAGGCCAGGTTGGGGTCCGGGCTTTCCAGGGCCGCGCGGATGGCCGCCCAATCGGGGATGAGCCGGTACGTGTAGCCTGTTTCATCCTCCTGTATCTCAACCGTCGCCAGGTGGGATTTGACCAGGTGCGCGATGAGCATCTCCAGCGCTCGTTCCTCGTCCTCGTCCGTCGTCTGGAAGAACAACCACTGTTTGGGCGTGAACAACTGGCGGCGGCGCAAGTAGAATAGGCACAGCTCTACGTTGGCCTGCTCCACCAACTCGCTTAGCCGTTTCAGTTCAGCCTGGATGTCTGCTAACTGGGCTTTGGCTGCGGCCAGGCGTTGGCGGCGGCGCGCTACCTCGTTGATCGCCAGCCGTGTGCCAAACATCCGGTCTATCAGCAGCAACCCGGCGAGCCACAACCTACCCCCGATACGCATCGTTCCTATCTCCGTCGGATTTCTGTCGTACGCGCACCTCGTCTCCTATATAGACGTTCAAACGCTGTGCCGCGTTCCCGCCGGCGATGGCTATCTCCAGGTGGCCGCTGCTGCCGATCAGGGCCAGGGGTTCGCCTGTCCGGGCCTGCGCATACGTCTCTTTCAACCCGGTGATGACCTGCTCGCCGATTTCGACGACCGTGGCCTCGTCCAACCAGGGAATGTCTCCACGGCGCAGGTTGGTAATCGCGTTGCCGAAGCGGTCCACGTGTATCACCTGGCCGATCAGCGTCCCGTCCGCCCGCGCCTGGGCTTTGGGCATCGGGAAAGTAACCAGATCGCGGATCGGCTCTCCCAGGGCGGTGATGGGCACACCTCGTGACAGGTGAGCCGCAGCCGGGGCGAAGATGTCCCGGCCGTGGAAGGTGCGACTCACCTGTGACAGGTGGTACTGGGGATTGGTCAGGCTGACGGCAACCTGCGGCGGGTTTGCGGCCAGGACGTAGGAGAGCACGCCGTTATCCGGGGCGACGAATGTGCCCTGGGCGGTGCGCACGGCGATGGCCCGCCGGGCGCTGCCTACGCCGGGGTCCACGACGACCAGGTGGACGGTATCGGGTGGAAAGTAGGGCACGGCGGTGTACAGCACGTAGGCGGCATCGCGCACGTCCTGGGGCGCGACGTCGTGGGAGATGTCCACCAGTGTGACGTGGGGGGCGATGCTCAGGATCACCCCTTTCATCACGCCGACGTATCCATCCGCCCAGCCGAAATCGGTGAGTAAAGTGACGATGCTCATGGCCCTCTTGCTCCCGCTCCTGCCGGATCGGTTCTGGTCTTCTCTCCACGCCGGGCTGTGGTTACGCCCAGGCCGACGAACAGCCAGAACATCGCTACGGCGTGCGGGTAGCTGAACATGGTGTGGTCAAATATTCCGCCAACCAGCGCGCCGGCGACGGCCGCGATCAGGCCCAGCAGTATGGCCTCCAGGCGTGGATCGGCGCGGGAGCGCCAGAAAGCAAGACCCATGTATACGAAGAACGCGACCATCGTCAGCAAAAACGCGACCAGGCCCACCAGTCCCATCTCTCCGGCGATAGTCAGGTAGATGCTGGCTACCCCCAGGTACAGGTCAATGTCCGGCGCGCCGACGAACCCCACCCCCAGCCACGGGTAGCGTCGGATCAGGCGCAGGGCGTCCTTGTACTCACCAAAGCGCATCTGCGTGGACAGGTCCTCGCCCTCCAGCCCCTGCATGAAGTGGCTGACATAAGGTTGGGTCTGGGGCAGGAACCAGAACAGCATGCCCAGGATGGCCAGCACGACGAGCAGGCGGCGGTACTTCACCAGTCCCAGCAGGCCCAGTGCCGCGGCCAGGCCCACCATCGAGCCTCGCGAATAGGTGAGGAACAGGCACAGGCCGATGATGCCCAGCATTGTGGCCAGCCACTTGCGGGCGATCAGCGGGCGATGGGCGAAGAGCTGTGATCCGATCAGGGCACCGATCATGATCAGCAGCGCGCCCAGGATATTGGGGTCCACTGAGGTGGCGATGGCGCGCATGGGTCGCTCCGGGTCGTCGTAGATGAAGCGCAACACACCCGATCCCGCCGGATAGCCGAACACGGCCAGTTTGGATAGAATGCGCACCGTCCAGTCGCGGGGCAGCACGTAGAACACGATGCCGATGATCGCTTCCAACGTGCCCAGGCCCATGATGCCCAGTACCAGTTGCTCCACCTCTCGCTGGCTGCGTACACAGTTGATCACCAGGAAGAACAGGGCGATGCCCAGCATGGTCTCTCCGAAGCGGCGCAGGGCATTAGGCGTGGGGTGAGCGTGGGCCAATCCCAGGGTGAAGGAAATAATCGCCAGTAGCATGAACAGCAGCACCGGCAGGGCCAGCGGCGAGGCAACGAATTCTTCCTGCTGGCGGGTGGCGATGCGCGCGATCCACACGAAGAATACCACTCCCAACATCACGTCCAGGAAAGTGGGCGTAAATCCTATCTTGACCGGTAGTGAGCCGAAAGGCAGCAAGCAAATCACCGCGATCAAGGCCAGCAGCCCCCACTGGGTGCTGCGCAGCATCAGCAGCCCGCCGACCAGGGCGATTACCAGGGCCACGGCAATCACGGGGGTTAAGTAGGCAAACAGCGCTCCCACCAGCAATCCGCCCAGCAGGCAGACGAGCACCACCAGGCCCGTAGCCAGCCAGCGGTTGGGCGAGGTGAGAAT
>JAGGZG010000009.1 GCA_021162125.1 Anaerolineae bacterium | reverse complement strand
CTATGGACTGGACTCGAAGGGGCCTTCCTGTATGATTATGCACCCCCCTCATTCCCGATGATCTCTCGCTCACCGCCAGATGGGAGATTGAGAGGTGGCTGGAATGGCGCTTCGCCTTCTCCTTCTTCCACCGGTACGAGCGACTCGGCGATCTTGAGCATCTCCTCCACGGCCAGGTTGGAGAGCATCTCGACCTTGACGTCGCCGACGTACCAGGTGAGCCTCTTCCCATCCGTGTAGGCGATGGTGCCGTGGTGGGGGCCGCGCTCAGCCGGAGGCGTGCCAACTGTCTCCACATGGGCACCCTCTGGGATGCGGGAGCCGTACTCGAACATCCCCTCCAGGCCGGTGACCAGCACGGCCGGCTGACCGTTGACGGTCGTCTCTTGACCGGCAGGGAGGGATCTGTCGGCCGGGGCTTTGGTCTGGGTGATGGAGACGAACTGCTCGTCATTGTGGTACGTCAACTCAATAGCCTCCGCCCCCGCTTCGCTGACACTTCCTACAATGCCTGAACCCTGGAGCCCGGCAGGCAGATAGGTCGGGCGTAAGGGAGTGAACTCCGTAGGGCCTGACAGCGCTACCTCATACTCCCCACCGGGGGATTTGAAGCGAAACCAGGTATTGAGAACCTCTCCCACCTGAGCCCGCACCGACGGGACGAAAGCCACCGTGCTGACGGCGATGACCAGGGCCGCGATGGCGGCCAAAGCGAATCCTTTTTTCATCGTCAAACCTCCTGCAAAGATTTGGTTGATCCGGCCAACGCCCGGCGCCAGGCGTCGGAGCCACGATGGGGCGCGCGCTTTCCCCTTATCCTGGGACATGGTGCCCAGGGTTCGAACCTCTTGTTGTTGCTGTAACCTGGCGAGCAGACGAGTCTCCAACCGTTGCCGGAAGGCGTCATCGGCCTGGGGCACGGTACTGGCCAGATGGGCGCAGAAGCCGTAGAGCGAATCGGCCTCTTGCCGCTCACCACCCCCGTTGGCCACGATCTCCTCGATCTCCTCCAGCAACTGCCGGTCCCTCTCGGTCAATTCACTTCGCTCGTTCATTGATGATCCCCTTCCTTCGTCTGGACGAACTCGTCCACGTACTGGCGATGCAAATCCTTCAGCCCACGGCACAGATGGGCAGCCACCGTCCGCTCATCCAGCCCCAGCAGGGCGGCAATCTCTTTGTTGCGCAGGCCGCCGAAGAACTTGAGGGTGATGATTTCCTGCCGACGGGGAGGGAGGGTGCCGATCAGTCGCCGCAGATAGGCGAACTTTTCCTTTTGCAGAACGGCGTCGGCCGGGAGCAGGTTGCTGGCCTCCAATTCGGGTAGCTCCTCCAACGGCACCGATTCCTCTGATCCCCGGCCTCGCCGGTAGAAGTCGCTCACCAGGTTGTGGACGATGCGGAAGAGCCAGGCGGCGAAGGAAGCCTCGCCGCGCCACCGGAACTCGTCCAGCCCTTCGACCACCCTCAGAAAAGTGTCGGCGACCAGGTCTTCGACGTCTTGAGCCCGGCCTACGCGGTAACTGACGTAGGCGTAAACCCTGGGAAAGTAGTGATCGTACAGCGCCTTGAAGGCCGCCGGGTCTCGCCGGGCTTTCTCCACCAGCGCCCGTTCCTGTTCGGGGTCCAGTCTGCACAAGGTCTGCCTCTTTGATCGAAAACCCATACTCACTTACTAAAACGCACGAAGCCCCAAAATACTGCGTCACTCTCGCAAAGAGAAATCACCCCAACCTGGTTCCCTGCTCACCAGGTTGGGGTGATGTGGACGCTGCGCCATTCCTGCTTTCGGGAGGGCTTATCTCTCCGCCGATTTCACCAGTCCGCTCTGCAGGGCCAGGGCCACCGCTTCAGTGCGACTGCTGACTCCCAGTTTGGAGAGGATATTGCTGACGTGATACTTGACAGTGGAGGGGCTGACCACCAGCCGCTCGGCGATCTGTGGATTGCTCAACCCCTCGACCATCACGGCCAGCACCTCCCGCTCCCGCTCCGTCAGATCGAAGCCAGGTGCGGGCGGCTGCCTGCTGGCCTGGATCAGTGCCTGGGCCGCTTCCGGAGCCAGACTGGCACGGCCAGCATGGGCCTTGCGGATCGCCTCAGCCAGCTCATCGGCCGAGACGCTCTTCAACAGATAACCAATAGCCCCGGCCTCCAGCGCTCCCTCCACAAGTTCCTTCTCCTTGAAGCTGGTCAGGACGATCACCTGCACCTCGGGGCAGCGCTCCCGGATAGCCCGGGTGGCGGCCACGCCATCCATCCCCGGCATCACCAGATCCATCAGCACCACGTCGGGCCGGTGCTCTTCGCAGAAGCGCACTGCCTCCTCGCCTCTGCCGGCCTCACCGACCAGTTCCAGGTCGTCGAAGGCTAGCAGGAAAGCCGCCAGCCCGCTGCGCACCACGGCATGGTCGTCTACCAGCAATACGCGAACGGGATTTGCCTGAGTCATCACTGCTTCCCCCCTCTTCTATCTTTCCAGGCGACCACGACCTCTGTGCCATGACCGACCTGGCTATCAATGTTGAGCACAGTGCCAATGGCCTCGGCTCGCTCGCGCATGATGCCCAGGCCCAGGCTCTCCGGCGGGACGCTCTCCAGATCGAAGCCGCGCCCGTCGTCACGGATGCGCAGTTCAACCCCTTCCCCTCCCCTGGTAGGGGAGGGGTGAGGGGAGAGGTAGCGTAGGCTCACCGCCGCCTGGCTGGCCCCAGCATGTTTGGCCACATTGTTCAGCGCCTCCTGGGCGATGCGGTACAGCGCGACTTTTACCTCGGGCGGCAGAGCGCACTCGCCCTCCACCTCCACGCTGACCGGCACCCGCACCCGGCCGGTGATCGACTCGGCCAGTTGACGTAACAGGTCGCCCAGTCTGGCCTCAGCCAGGGCGGACGGCCGAAGTTCCAGCAACAACGTGCGCATCTCCGCCAGCGCTCCCCGCGTCAGTTCCCGCAGTTCATCCAGTCGCCGCCGTCCCTCCCCTGGATCCCGCTCCCAGATGCGGGGCAGCACCTCAGCGATCAGGCTGGCCGCGAAAAGGGTCTGAGTGACAGCGTCATGCAGATCGCGGGCCAGGCGGCTGCGCTCCGCGGCCACGGCAGCTCGTTCGGCTTGCTCGTAGAGGCGGGCGTTTTCTACGGCTGCGCCCAATTGGTCGGCAATGGATTCGAATAAGGTCAATTGCTCCCGGCTGAACGCTCCTCCTTCCGAGCCGATGATCACCAGCACCCCCAGGGCCTGTCCCCGAACCCGAAGTGGTAACAGAGCACCGGGTTCGACAAAGCCCTTCTCTGGATCCAGCGGCACATAGAGCGGTTCGCCACTGGCGATCACCGCGTCACACGCGCGGGTCACCTCGGCCAGGTCTTCTGATGCGATGGGGTGCTTCGGTCGGATCATCCTCGCTTTCAGTTCCCCCGACTCGCCGTCCAGCAGCATCACACCGGCCCGCGAGGCCCCTACCAGGGCCACCAGCCGCTCCAGCGCGGCGCTCAACATTTCGTCCAACGCCAACGAACTGCTAGCCGCCGCAGTCACATCCAACAGTGTCTGCAACTCGCGCGTGCGCTCTTCGACGCGCCGCTCAAGCAACTGACGGGCCTGTACCTTCTCGGTAACATCCCGCACCACTGCTAACAGATGGGGTTTACCCTTGTAACTGAAGGAGGCCCCGTGCACCTCAACGTTGATCGCACTTCCGTCCTTGCAGAGATCAAACGACTGGGCGCTGAACCGACCACTGACTTTTATCTGTCTCTTGTAATCCTCAAACAGGTAATAGTAATCCGGGTGAACAATGTCCTTCCCGCACAGCCCGATCAGTTCTTGGTAGGAGTAGCCGTACATCCTGCACGCGGCGGGATTGGCTTCGACAATCGTGCCCTCAAAGTCAAAAATGAGAACGGCGTCAGAGCTTGCCTCGAAGATACCCCTGTATTGCGCTTCCCTTTCCCGCAGTTCCTTCTCCGCCCGCTTGCGTTCGGTGATGTCTCTCAGGGATACGTGAAGCATCTGTCTGCCATATAGCGGTATAGCCGTTAGTAACACCTCCGCTGGAAACTCTTGGCCATCCATGCGGCGGTGGACCCATTCAAAGCGCAGGCTGCCTTCCTGGTGAGCTATATCAATCAGCTCACGGGCCCCTTCAACGGAGAGCCGCCCGTCAGGTTGTCTTTCGGGAGAGATGTCATAAGGATGGAGAGCCAACAACTGCTCCTTGCCAGAGCAACGCATCATCTCCACGGCTGCCTGGTTGCAGTCGATGAATACATCCCCATCCAATAGAAGCATGGCATTAGGCGACCTGTCAAAGAGCAAGCGGAACTTGGCTTCGCTTTCCCTTGGTGCCTTTTCCGACTGCCTAGGCTCGGTGGCTGCATTCACAGAGTCCATCATCTCTTCATCTCCAATGGGAGGCTCTCTCCGGATGGAGAACCACGGTACGCAGGAGACAATCGCAGACTCCTCGACCCTGGCGGAGAACTGTGACGTTCCTCCTCTCCCAAGAACGAAAGACCCCACCCTAGGGTGGGGTATCACGAACGTTGGCCTGGATCAAAAGGGATGTACGCCCGCACCTGGCCGCTTCTCAAGGTGACCCGCACAGGACTCGAACCTGTAACCAAGGGATTAAGAGCCGTCTCCGTGGCCATTACCGCCCCCTTTCTCTCCAAACATCTGCGCAATCGGGCTATATTTGTCATGCTGCCGCTTCAACTCCCCGGTCGTGAAGACTGCGTAATACATCTTGGTCACTTCCACGTCTGTGTGGCCTAGAATGTCTGAGAGGGTGCCCAGGTTGCCACCGCCCAGCAGGAACTCCCTGGCGAACGCATGACGGAAGGCATGCGGGTTAACGGGCCCTTTTGCGCCCGCCTGTTTTGCTCGCCGCTTCAGCATCTGGGTTACAGCATTGCCGGTCAGTGCCCCGACGCTGTGGCTCAGCGTCACAAACACGCAATCCGTAGCCCGGTCGGGCCGCACCTCCAGCCAGGCCCTCAGCGCCTCTGCCGTAGGTTCGGTGAAGAACACCATGCGGCACTTGTCCCCCTTCTCACATACGATCGCCGTGCGATTGTCCAGGTCCAGGTCCTCCAGCTCTAGCCCGCACAGCCCACCCACGCGGCACCCTGTGTCAGCCAGGAACAGGATCAGGGCCCGGTCCCGTATATCCGCCACACTGTCACCCTCTGTTGTGCCCAGCAGCGCCGTCAGATCCTGGCGGCTAATGGCCTTGGGCTTCATCCGTCTGGGTTGCGGTACCTTTAGCCGCCTTGCTGGGTTGTTGTCCAGGTGCCCCTCCTCCTGCAGCCAGTTGAACAGCCGCTTGATAGCCCGGACGTGGCTTGCCACCGTGAAGGGCGATAGCCCGCCCGCTTGCTCTGACACATAGGGATTGCTGGCCCATCGCGCCTGCCGATCCATCAGGTCACCGACATAGCCCCGCAGGTCATCAATGGTGATAGTCTCTATCTCCACGTCACCCAGGAAGTCCACCAGCGGCTTCAGCTTGCGTCGGTAGCTGTTAACCGTGGAAGGGCTCCGACCGTCAGCCCGGGTGGCAATCAGAAGAGCCTCAACAGCGTCAGATAGCAGCATATTGTCACGCTTCGCAGGGGGGATGTCACCATGACATCCCCCTCATCAGCTCACTGGGTAACCGGTTGGCTCAGCCACGCGCTGACGATGCGCTCGGCCTCATCCCTTGTGGCTACGTCGGGCCGGTATTGCAAAACCCGATCCACCATCGCCTCGATCTCGCCCCTGACCATAGCCTTCACCCAGGCCTGGCTATGACCACCGCCGCCGTAAGCCTCGATGGCTGCCCGCAGGATTTCGAGATTTGACCGGGCCTTGCGCCGCAGCCTGGCGGCCCTGGCCCGCGCCTCGATCTCCTCGATCTGCGCATCAGTCAGTGCATCGTCAATCGCTGCCATGAACAGATCCGGGCCTGCCAGCTCCTCCAGACTGGCGCGGACGCTGGCCGGCGTCAGTCGCCACAGCGCCGGGTGGAGGCCCTTGATCCGGGTCGTGCGGGTCCTGACGCCCGCACCCAGCAGCACCGGCGACACCTCATAAACCTTCAGCCGCTTGAGCAGGCGCACCGGCCGCCCCTCCCACGTCCCCGGCGCACTGTCCAGGACATCGTAGCCATAGCTCCACTCCTGCAGGTCTCCAAGATTCTTGACGGTGCGGTAAGTGTCAGCGCCTGCCTGGGTGTCCAGGAAGAAGTGGCCCTGACAGACCGCCTCATTGCCGCGCTCGTAGATCGTGCCTTTTCCCACTGGTGGGTCATCCCATCGATGGCCCCATGCAGCAATCCGCACCGCTGCGCCGTCCTCGAAGGCCCCCGGCAGGGTCACGTCACCGTCAGCGTCCACCTCGTTGAGGGTGGCGAAGACACATTCAAACTCGCCCGGCTCGCTCGTCAACTTCAAATTGCTGCGGCTGTACGTTTTACGCTTCATGGCCTGGCCTCCTAGGCAGCGGTGCAGGCCGACCGTCAGCCGTTAGGGCCTCCGGCGGTAGCGGATTACCCAGCGCATCGCACGGGATAGCAGCCCGGCTCAGCCGCGCCTCGGGTGGTAGGTCCATCCCCCGGCCGAAGGCAATCTTATTGCGCCACCGGCTCGTCAGGTGAAGAAGCGCCGACACCGTCCCATGTTCTGCATGAGCCTCCACCTGATTGATCTCCCGCAGCTTGCTTTGAATTAGCTGACGCTCTCGCCTCAGCGCGGCCAGGTGATCCTCGAGGCGCTTCAAATTCTTGTTCACCGCAATAGCCCGCTGGCCCATGACACGGACGCCCCGCCGGGGCTTCTCTACGACAGTCCCGTCCAGCCGACGCCACCGCCTGGATGGCCGCTCGATCACGTCAGCCGCGTCATGCAACTGCTGGCGCATCTCTGCGATGGCCTCTTGCAGCCGGGCCTCCTCCTCGCCGATCACCTCGAGACGGGCCAACTCCGCCTGGCGTTCGCGGCTGCACGCCTCAATGATCTGCGTCGCCAGATCCGGCGGTAGGAGCTTCACCCGCTCCTCCGCCTCCCTCTGGGCCGCCAGTTTGCGGCCCATGCGCCACTGCTTGTATTGCTCAATCAAATTCCCCCTTGGCATGATACTCCTTTCCCGCTTAGTTGTCCATTTTTGGCCCGAAGGCCCCCTACTTCAATTCGCGACCGCGTGCGCGAGGCTGCCCGCGCGTTCCCGGTGATGCGCCGATTTTGAAAGTCAGACTCCCTTTCCCCCCCCTTCCTGCACCCAGCAACTCCGCCACGGCCTCGGGTGCCCGCTGATCCGTGGCAACGGTCAGGGCCTCAACAACTCATTCCACTTGGCAGCCTCCCGCTCCGCATCGGCGGCACTCTTGACTTGCAAAAGGCGCGCTAAAACAACGTCCGCGGCCCTGACCTTCACGCTGTCGCGCTCCGCGCTCTCCATCATCTCCTCCAGCGTCCGGGTCGCCTTCTCCGCCAGCCGCACCAATGACCGGCTGAGGGCCTGAAGAGCCTCCCGCTCCGCATCCCGCAGCGCGTCCTGAAAGTCCGTGTCCTTCCGCCACCGATATAGAGTCTGCCTGCTGACGCCCGCAGCCTTCGCCGCAGCCGCCACACTGCCGGTGGTCAGCAGCGCTTCAATCGCTTTTCGCTGTTTGGGTGTCACGTTTGCGTTCATTTCGTTGCCCTCCTTATAGCTGTGCCGCAAGCCCCGCCAGCCACTCGCCCAGGTTCTCGGCTGTATCCCATCCTGCCGCTATAGACAGCCGCGCCCATTCTGCGGCCCAGGCCAGCGGTTCCATCGTCTCCTCCCGCGCCAGTAGCGCCTCCGCTTGGGCCTCGTAGTCCGGGACGGGGGCCAGCCCCTCGCGGTCCAGGTGAAACAGCACCCATTGCCGCAGGTCCCCGCCTGCCTGCCAGAACTCGGTTAGATCGTGGCCCTGCAATGGCTGCACGCGCTTCACCCGGGCCGAGAACTCCGACCACCAGTCAGCGCCCTTGTCGCCCGCGTCATCCCGATCGGTAGCGATAAACCAGCGTCTAGCTCTCAGCAGCGCCGCCAGCGCCTCGCGTCCTGGCCTGCCGGTGGCGCTCCCTAACGCCACCACGTCCACCAGGTCCCCCGCCTCCTGCCAGGCCAGCAGGGCGTCAAACTCCCCTTCGCAGATCAACGCTGCCTGCCTGCCCGCCAGGTGGTCCAGTCCGTATAGAGCACCCTTGCCCCCACCCTTCAATTGCTGGTACTTTGGCCCTGGCAGCGGAGGGACTGGTCGGCGCACCTTGACCAGCCACAGCCTCCCGCCTACGGTCCAGGGGATAACCACGCCCCGGGGGAAGAAGAGGCCCGCCACCCGCTGGTCCTTTGGGTTGTAGCCAATCCCCCAGGCCCTCAGCGTCTCATCCTTCAGCCCGCGCTTGTGTAAGTAGGCTCTGGCCTTCTTCCCTACGTCCTGCCATAGGATGGTCTGACAGCGCCCGACGGCCTCCTGGACGGGGATAGACTCCCTCGTAGGAGGCTCGGAGCCGCAACAGAAGGCCTGTTCTGCGTGTTTTTCCTGCCCCCCACGTATGATTAGACCTTTCGTAGTAGAACGCCTGTTCTGGGCCAAATTTGGGGCCTTCTGCAAGCCCAGCACCGCCAGGGCTTCAGCATAGCTCAGCCCGTCCCGTTGTCGCAGGTAGTCAATGGCATCGCCGTGCCTCCCACACCCACGGCACCACCATTTGCCCTTGCCGCTGGGATGGTTGGGCCAAACGCGGAAGCGATCCTCTCCCCCGCAGAAAGGGCAAGGGCCGGCCCACTCTCCCCCGTGGGTGGAGGCCACCCGCTTCAGGGTCGTATCTCTCCCGATCAGAGAGAGAAGGTCAATTGTGGATGTTGTTATAGTCTCCATGTGCCTATCACTCCATGCCTACCGTAGACAGTCTACGCGTCTACGGTCTACGGTTGACCAAGCGATAGCGGACCGCCTTTTTCTCTGGTGGTACAAATTTCTCGGCGATCCCATCCGTTACCAGATTCTCCAGGACAGGCTCAATATTGTTGCGATTCACGCCCCTGATCAATTGTCCAACCTCTCGCGCTGTTAGTCCGGTCTCTCCACCACGTCGCAACACGCGGATTATTCGCTCCTCCCGCTCATCATCTGCTCGGTCATTGACTAGGACCAGCAGACGGTGCGCAGAATATCGCCACTCCTCAGCGATCATCTGACCACGTGCCCAGTGCGCTAGCGTGATCCGTGGTGTCTCCATGTATCCATCGGCCCAGTCCAGGGCGGCGAGGATCATAGCGACTTTCAGCGCCTGTGTCGGCAGCCTGGCGTACACCCCGGAAAGCCGCCCATCGGGGGCGTTCTCTCCTGTGAGCATGTCGAACGTCGCCGCCCTGTCGTAGGCCTCCCAGCGCTCATAGGCTTCTCTGTCTATGGCTATAGCCATTTCCTCGGGCGGCTCTGGATACTCTGGCACGCACAGCATCTGCCCAGCCAGCCGCCGCAGGGTGTCAATGATAGTCGCCGGTGGGTCCATCCAGCCCTCTGTGCGAGCGTACGTTGGGCGCTCGTTGGGTGTTAGTAGCGCAAACCGCGCAAAAAAGCCATTGTGCCATCCCTCCTCGATCCTGGACTGCCGCAGGCCTGTGGGTGTTGTGGCACCTAGGAACGATAGCGCCGGTGATTTGAGCACTGTGTAACCCGCGCCCCGGGTGTGACGGCGGAACAGAGTCGGCGCATCATGCAGACGTAGCAGCATCTCAGCGGCCCCCGTCATGTAGTCGCGCCTGAACCCAGCAAACAGGCTACTAGCCTCGTCTAGTACAATCCCACGTTGGGCTGCAAAATTACGCCCTGCCCGCCACAGCTCTTGGACCTCCGGACTCTCTGCTGCCAGGCCCACGGGCTCTTTGCCCGCCATTTCTGCCTGCAGCGCCTCAGGTGTGAACTCAGACGATAGCCGTAGGTGCGGGATTGCTCGATCCAGAACGTCAGTGAGAACATGGAGGCCTGTGGATTTAGCGTATAGGGTGGTGGGTGCAATCCACAGCACGTATAGGTGCGGGTAGATTTTGCCGTGCGCCATTGGCACCATCAACCGCCGCGCGATTGCCAGCCCGCCCAGCCATAGCGCCGCCGCCTCATGGAACAGGTCGGGTGTTCGTGGGCTCCTGTGCTGTGCATAGGACAGATACTCGCCAACCCAACCGCCCACCTGCAGCGCCTCGTCTACCATGGCATCGGACAATTGCGCCGCCGCTGGCAGCTCTGGCACGTCCCAATCTGACGGGATAACGGGCTCCATCTGCGGCTCGTTCTCTGGATCCACGGCCAGCACTGCATCCAGCAGCTCGGGCTGCTTCTTGAGCCACGCTCGCAGCGCCTCATAATCGGGCGCTCCGCCGTTCAGCGGGGCATCGGGCCAGGTAGTGCGGATCAGGCCCCGATCCGCGTCAGAGGCCCCGGCCAGCAATCGGGCTAGGTGCCAAAGCGCCTGGGGATTGGCTGTTGACTGGGGCGATTTTGTGGTATAATAGGGATGCGAAGATGAAGCGCTCCCGCGCGTTTCGCCCGCCGCCACTGTCGCCCCAGTGGCGGCTTCTTCTTGCTCAGCTGCTCTGTTCATGTGTCCTCCTTCAAAAGCAAAAGGTCAGGTAATGAGCCTGACCTTATTGTGCCACAGCGATTCGGACGAATAAGTCGGACTAATCGGACTATAAGTCGGACTAATCGGACGGAAACTCGGACGGTCACTTCCTCCGGGGCTTGTAGGGCAATCTCACACCATCTATCGTCCGGATCCCTCGCCTGTACGCTGCCTGCAGGTAGTTGCGGACTGTCCTTGGTACAATCCGCCGTGGTCCCGCTTTGCGAAAGTTGTTTATGTATTTGGCGATATGTGTAGGGCCCCAACGGCCGTCCCATTCAAGCGTGTCCTGTGCCTCCACCACAGCCTTCATGATGTCTGCGGCTGTAGCAATATCATAGCCTCGGCCGCGTTCAGCGTATTCAATCATTGTGGTCCTGTCTGACACTATATCCAATGCCTGCTTCAGCGTCACATCACCAGATTTAAGAGCTGCCTCAAGGGTCTGATCCGCTTCCTCCTCTACAACCTCCTCTGCCTGTTCTGGCGGTACGTCAGGTGGTTTGGCCTCCTCCGCCTGGTCCGGCAATTCCTCTGTTGCGTCGGGCAGCTGCTCATCCCCAGCCTGTTCAGGCAGTTCATCGGCCACGCCAGGGGCTTGCCCTCCCTCTACAGCCCCCTCCACTTGCGCCGGTAATTCATCAGCCACATCGGATGGTTGCTCTTCCTCTGCCTGGTGAAACCCAATGTTGCTCAGCACCCAATCTGAGAACTCCACAAATGCCTCACCTATTGCCATAACATAGGTATCCAACGGCTTCTCCGCATTGTGGCCATCCAGGAAGTCCACCCGCACCCCGTCGCGCACCTCATAGGCCCCAATACTCGCCTGATAGATCCCTCTCCGTGGGTCATACTGAGGCCGCATTTGCGCTGTCTCCCACCACAACACTGACCAGATTGACTCGGTCGGAAGATACTTTATCTCCTCCGTGGTCGTTAGGGCATCCGTACGCCACTTGAACGCAGAGAAGGTGCGATCCTGAAGACCGGATCCAGGCCCAGGCACATGGTAGATCCAGTGCATGTATGGCACCTCCCCAAACACCAGCCGTCGCCTTCCGCTACTGCGCCACCCATCACGACCTAGTAGCTTGTAGAGCCTCAGCATCCCGGCCCTAAACTGCGTGATATTGCAGCGTAATACAACTGACCTGATTAGTTTACTCATAGCAAAAACCGTCTCCCCTCGTTTGTCGGAGACGGCCCTTTATGCTATTCTGTATCTGTCAGGCCGTCCCCCCGGTCTGACCATCGCCCCAGGTGCGCTACCACCGTGGGGCACTTTTATTCTAGCACGGGCAGAGGCCCGTGACAAAACCCACTGCATCCCTCAATGATCCTCGTTTCTAAGCCCGGTTCGCACGGTCGGGCCAGTGGGCTATTTACCTGGTAAAGTCCCTACAATCCCCTCACCTCACGGGCAAGGTTGATGTTTTTCCGCGTGCCGCCTCCCACCCACTCACCAGCCCAGCAGCCCCCGCATCAGGGCCTTGCCTTTCGCCGTCAACTGCGCCCCATCCGGGTGATTGCGCCCCTTGGGATAGGCCAGGAAGCCCGCTCTCTCCAACTCCGCCAGGATCTGGCGCGCTTTGTCGCTCCCGATCCCTGGGAGGCTCGCCAGGTCACGCCTGGATAACCGCAGCGTCCCCCGTTGCACGCCCCGGGCTATCGCCGTCAGCTTCTCCCTGCTGACGGGCAGCTCGGCCAGGCTCCAGGTCTTGCCGCTGTCCCGCTCCTCCACCACCTCGACCCGTAGCGTCTCTTGCGCCCGTGGCTGGCCTATGGCTCCGTCCCTGTCCAGGTCCTGTCGCGTCCACGTCTCCACCGTCCGCAACAGTCGCCTGTGATCGGCCAGCAGCAACAGCCACACAGCGGCCGCCACGACAGCGCCCACAGACAGCCAGGCGCCAGCTCCTCGGCCGCGCAGCAGAACAGCCGCCAGGATCGCGCCCAAGACGCCACTGATCAGCGCCTGCAGCAACGGGACCAGCACGTCACCCGCTGCGCTGGGGGCCCGGGTGGGCGTCTCGACCCGCGCCTCCACCCAATCGTCATAGCCCAGCGCCCCGGACACAACACCCACGCCCGCCGGTCGCGTAACCGTGCTATAATGCATCTGACGCTGTGGCCTACGCCACACAGTCGCTGGAGGCTCTGCTGGTGTGCTTAACTGGCTTTTCAGCAGGGCCTCTATCTGTTTTTCGTTCACAGTTGGCCTCCTCAAGCGCCTGCAATCCCAGCTCTGTCAGACTGAACCGCGTATCCCCCGTCAGCCGTCCGCTCAACATCTCCCACAGCACCACCACCCACGCCCTCACTGCTGTCATCTCGTCATCTCCTAGCGTCTTCCCCTCCACGGGTTATGCTTCTGTGGCCCCAGGTCATCCATCCGCCGCCTGTACGCCAGCACGTCCGCCCTGCTCACCAGCCAGTCCCGCCCAACCTTGAAGCCGCTCACCTTGCCCCTCTTGGCAAGCGCACGGATATATGCGGGATCGTATCCCGTCAACGCGGCCGCCTGGTCAGTGGTCAGCCATCCCTTAATCGGCTCGCTTTGCTCCACTCTGTGCCTCCTTTCTGGGAACGGGGGTGGAGAAAATTCCACCCCCTCCCTCAAGTGTCCGCCTATTCCTGCTCACGCGGAGTTAAAGCCTCGTCCAGGGTCAGCGGCCGACCATAACCAGCTTCACGGCCCAGGGCCTCGAAGTGCCCGCCGACTCCCAGATCCTCCTCCGTCACCCCTACCAGCGTGTAATAGTTCGGCTCGCCCTGCCAGCGGCTCCACTCCTCCACATGGACAACCAGCCGCCCGTCACTGACGCGATAAAGCGTCTGGGTCACGCCCCGCGTATCGCTGAGCCGCTGGCCGTTGTCGTAAAAGTACTCAGTATGCTTTGCCACCTCCTCGCCCTCAAACACCACCGGTCGCCTGCTGTCCTGAACTATGCCACCATTGCCCACAACATACGTCCCTACCTGTACCTCAATCGTCTCCATCTCTCACCTCCTGTGTTTGCACATGCGCTAACGCATTATGTAACGACAAAAAAGAAGAACTCACTACAAAGTGCGCTTACGCATATAGTATACCATACAACAAGAGGGCCGTCAAGCCCTCTCTGTCTGGTGTTCAGTTGGTAGACTCTCGCGCCCTGCCAGCACCAGGACGCCAGGGATTGTACTTGTCCCGCCCCAGCTCTTTCATGGCCGCCGCGTAGGCCAGGACCTCGGCCTTGTCCAGGAACCAGTCGCGCCCCCGCTTCTTGGCCTTGAGACGGCCCTTGGCGATTAACTGCCTAAGATAGCCAGCAGCGTACCCCGTCAACTCCGCCGCCTCATTGGTCGTGATCCACTCGATTGGGTTGCACTCGTCGGCCATTGGCCCCTAGCTCCCTGCGGACCGTAGACGCGTAGACGCGTAGACACGGGTGTGTATGTCTACGGTTAACCCACTTGCTATGCCACCTTGTATATCTGTCATATCTCTGCAATCCCTACAAACAACAAGGCCCCACCGCACAGGGTGGGGCCTTGTTCTTGACAGGGCCAGATCGCTTTTACCTGTCTTCCTGGTCCCGCCAGTGGGTGACAAGCAACAGCGCCTCTTGGAACTCTCGCAGGCTCTCCTTCTCGATCAGCAACTCACCGCCAGCCGTGTCTTTCAGATCCACGCCGCCCTCAGCGATTATCTGGCGCATGGTCTCCGCATCGAAGCCCGACAGCCTCACCGCCTGCTCCAGCGTCAGCCACTCAGGAGCCGCCCACCAGTCTACCATTGTCGCTGGTCGCTGCTCCATCTCCGCCCCCTGCCCGTGCGCTGTATCCACAGTGACCCGCACAGGACTCGAACCTGTAACCAAGGGATTAAGAGTCCCCTGCTCTCCCAATTGAGCTAGCGGGCCATGCTTCCCAGCAAGATATTACCACAACCAAGCTATTTGACAAGCGGGCTTCGAGCACTCCGCGGCAGCATATGAGGGCAGCCAGGTCAGTGCGCAGACGCCGCTTCCCCTCACCCATCTCCGAAGCCGCTGTCTTATTGGTGATCCATGCTAAAATGCTCCTCAGAGTTGACATGTGCATCTGCGGTTTCGTCGCGAGGAGGTCGCGTGGATAGCCAGTCTCGCATCTGGCACCTCTTGCTCATCTATCTGGGCCTGATGCTTCTGGTGGTGGTACCGGCGTGTGGTCGCCCAACACCATCCAGTCTGCCGATGACGCTCCCCACCACCTATCTGTTCGCCGACGATTTCTCTCCCCCCAGCTCCGCCTGGGCACGGTTCGACACCGAAGAGGGCGCGGTCTACGCCCTGGCCGGCGAGATGTATCTGGAGGATAGGGGAAAGGGCACGGCGGTCTACAGCCCACTGGTGGGGCACGACTACAAGGACGTGGAGGCGACCGTCGATGTACGCTATGTGCAGGGAACCCTCGACAACTGGATGGGCCTCCTCTGCCGACAAGTGGACGAGGAGACCTATTACCTCTTTGCTATCAGCACCGATGGTTACGCTGTGATCCTGCGAGCACAGGCCGGAACAGTGACGCAGCTCTTCGGCCCCACGTTCCAACAGGCCATCCGCACCGGCAAGGCTGAAAACGCCCTCCGCATCCGCTGCCAGGGCACCCAACTCAAGCTATGGGCCAACGACGAGTTGGTGGCTGAGGCGACGGACAGCGCTCTGACCGAACCAGGCCAGGTGGCACTCTTTGCCGATGCAGTGCCGCGGGGCGAACTCGCCGTGGTGGCTTTCGACAACTTCATTCTTACCGAGCCTTAACCCAGGTCCCTACCATGAAGAGGCTGTCGCCAGGAACCGGCATCTATCAGTTGGAATGGCGCGAGGGGCTCTCGCTCTTGTTGTGGCTCAGCGCACTGATCAGCTACTTCTCGCCCTGGATCTGGCGTTCCCCACCCAGTGCGGCGCTGCTCTGGAACGCCTACGACATGTTCGATCTGCTGCGCCACCTGCCAGAGATCGAAACTGGCGCCTTGAGCGTACACCTTCAAGCACTACGCCTGCCGCTCCTGAGCCTTGCGATGCTGCCGTCCCTGCTCCTGATGTATACGGGGCGTCCCCTGCGCCTCGCGGCGGCAGGGGTTGGGGTAATTCTGGCTGCAATGACGCTCCCCCCCTATCCCTATATCTTGACGGCATGGCGGACGCCTGGCTGGTGCGTGCCCTTCTGGTGGGCCGTGACGGTGATCATCTGCATCGGGCTGCTCCCTTGGATCACGCTGCACCATCGACGCCATCGGGACTGGGCCATCACCGCCGTGGCGCTGCTGGCAGCTCTGCCTTCCGCACAGACCCTCCTGAAGCTGCTGCCTGCCCTGAGCCGGCTCCACGCAGCGCCGGTCAGGCCCGGCCAGGGGTTCTGGGGCTGTCTGGCCAGCCTGAGCCTGATCGGCGTGTTGACCTGGTGGCACGGCAATACCCCGGCCACTTCATCGGAGCAAGAGGCCGCAGTGGATGATGCAGCCAGCGAGACGAGCCAGGAGGATACATCTCCAGCAGAACTGCAGGCGCTGCTGGAGCGTTACCGGGACGAGCTGCTGCGCAAGCCCAACGTCGTGGCCGTGGGCATCGGGCTCCCGGCCGGGCAGAGGGGCACCCCCTCCCAGCGACCAGGGATCGTGGTCAGCGTGACCCACAAGCTCGCGGCCGACACGCTGACGCCGGAGGAGCAGATTCCAGATGAGCTTGAGGGCGTTCCCGTCTGGGTCCAGGAGATCG
>JAGGZG010000376.1 GCA_021162125.1 Anaerolineae bacterium | reverse complement strand
CTATTTGCCCTCGAAACTCCAGTTTTAGCCGGAATTTATCCGGCGCCGTTCTGTAGCCCGGCGATTTCATCGCCGGGCGGGGGCACAAAAGTGTCAACCTATTTCAGCCCATAATTGAACCATCCCCGCGGATGAACGCGGATTCGCCGTCCATTGTATCACACTTGGTACCCATTGTAAACTGAGCGCGATCAGATTTTGTGAGAACAGGACGAGGCTGATTGTTCGCTACGTTTTGCTGTGAGCAGCTTTTACGCAACCCGCAGCACGTAACACGTTGAGTTGCCCGGCAGATCTATCAGTAGTGAGACGATTGATTTGATCATGGACACGCAGACAGATAACATTCTGATAATTGATGGCTCCTACGGCGAGGGTGGCGGGCAGGTGTTGCGCACCGCCTTATCCCTGGCCGCGCTGCTGAGCCAGCCAGTGCGCCTGGTAAACATCCGCGCCGGGCGACGCAAGCCCGGCTTGCAGGCCCAACACCTCACCGGCGTGCGGGCGGTGGCGCGCATCTGCGCCGCCGATGCAGAGGGAGTGAAGCTGGGTTCGCAGGAGATGACCTTCGTCCCGCGCACCGCACCCCGGGCCGGAATCTATACATTCGACGTGGCGGAGGCCCGCAAGGGCGGAAGCGCGGGTGCGACCAGCCTGGTGTTCCAGACTGTGTTCCTGCCCCTGGCCCTGGCCAACGGCCAATCGCGCCTGACCATCCGCGGCGGCACTCACGTGGAATGGAGCCCACCCTTTGACTACCTCAAGCGCGTCTACCTGCCCACGCTGGCGCGGATGGGCGTGCGGGGCAAGGTCCACCTGAAGAGATGGGGCTGGTACCCCCTGGGCGGCGGTGAGATGACGGCCGTGATAAAGGGGATAGGGGCCGGGGGAGCTACGGAGGATGAGAGGAACTTACGCTGCCTGAAAAGGCTGACTCTGACGGAGCGGGGACGGCTTCTGCGGGTGCGGGGGCTGTCTGCTACCTCCAATCTGCCCCGGCACATCGCTCGCCGCCAACAGTGCCGGGCTGTGCAGGTGCTTCGTGAGCACGGCTTCAATCCCCGCATCGAGATCGTGGACAACGCGCCCTCCAAAGGACAGGGCACCGTGGTCTTCCTGTGGGCTGATTTCGAAAACGTGGTGGCCGGCTTCACCAGCTACGGCCGGCTGGGCAAACCGGCCGAGCAGGTGGCCGAGGATGCCTGTCGCGCTTTCCTGGCCTACCACGATAGCGGCGCGGCGTTGGACCCGCACCTGGCCGACCAGGTGATTCTGCCGCTGGCACTGGCGTCCGGCGAATCTGCCTTCACCACCAGCCAGATCACCGAACACCTGCTGACGAACGTGTGGGTGGTGGAGCAGTTCCTGGGGCCGAGGTTCAAAATAGAGGGCGAGAAGGACAAACCGGGGCAAGTGTGGACGATAGAGTAGCCGTTTGCCCTATCCCGACTGCTGTGTTATAATCCGAGGCAGGAGGAGGGGGATGAGACAAAGAGAACGAGTGTTAAACTGCGATGAAGGTGGGGCCATCTGATGTTTGAAATCGTCTTCCTCGGCACCTCGGCATCGGCCCCATCGA
Organism: Anaerolineae bacterium; assembly: GCA_021162125.1. Lineage (GTDB taxonomy): Bacteria > Chloroflexota > Anaerolineae > JACIWR01 > JACIWR01 > JACIWR01. Next base: position 7,947 of record JAGGZG010000376.1, on the reverse strand, counting down.
TACATCGTGGATTGCCGGCGGCGATGGTCCTCCACCGCGAATATCGTTTCCTCATTGACTGCGGTGAGGGCACTCAGCGACAACTCCTCAAAAGCGGCCTCGGCTTCCGCCGCCTGGACAAAATCCTCCTCACCCACGGCCACCTGGATCACATCCTCGGCCTGGGGGGGCTGGTGTCCACGTTCAGCCGTTGGGAGACCATTGATACCCTGGAGATTTACGGAGGGAAGCGGGCGCTGGACCGCGTGGATGATCTGATCTTCGGAGTGGTGCTGCGCGGGGCCAGGCCCCCGATGCGCATCGAGTTCTTCGACGTGAAACCCGGCGTGCTGATGGAGGATGATTTCTTCCAGTTGCGAGCCTTCCCGGTGACTCACCGGGGGCCAGATTGCTTCGGCTATACTTTCGAGGAGAAGGCGCGGCGGCCTTTCCTGGTGGATAAAGCCGAGGCGCTGGGCGTACCCGCCGGCCCAGAGCGCCGACAACTGGTACAGGGCCAATCCATTACTCTGGCCGATGGCCGGGTAGTGCATCCCGACGACGTGCTGGGGCCGCCGGTGCCGGGGGCCAAACTGGTATACGTGGGGGACGCCGGGCGTACCGACAATCTGGTTGAGGAAGTACGCGGGGCCGACGCGCTGGTCATCGAAGCCACCTATCTGGAGGTCGAAGCCGACCTGGCCCGCAAGTTCGGGCACATCACGGCGGCGCAGGCGGCGAAGCTGGCCCGCCAGGCCGGAGTCAAGCGCCTGTACCTGACCCACATCTCCCGCCGCTACTCGGAGAGAGAGGTGCTGGCCGAGGCCACCCCCATTTTCCCCAATACGATCATCCCCCGCGACCTGGACCGCTTCCGCGTAGTCAAGGAGAAGTAAAGAGCACGCCTTTGACTATTGCATCCTTTTGTGGTATTCTTCTATGGGATTCAATCGCCAGTGATACGAACCAGTGCCCTTGAGGACTCAGCCTTATGACCCGAGAGAAAATCCTGGTTATTGACGACAGCGAAGCGATCCTGTCCCTGCTCACGGAGAAAGTCCTCCCCCTGGAAGGCTACACGGCCATTACCGCCAACAACGGCCAGGACGGTCTGGCTCTAGGATTGACCGTACAGCCTGACCTCATCCTCCTCGACCTCGATTTGCCCGATGTTCACGGCCTGGAACTCCTCAGGTCCTGGCAGGCCCAGGGCCTACACGCCCCGGTGATCATCATGACCGGCTACGGATCAGAAAACGTGGCCATCGAGGCATTGCGCCTGGGAGTGCGGGATTACATCGTCAAACCCTTCACCACAGAAGAGATTCTGAGCAGCGTGGCCCGTGCCCTGATGGAAAGCCGGTTGCGGCGCGATAAAGAGAACCTCACCGCTGCTCTCCAACGCCGGGTTCAGCAACTAAGCGTGCTATATAGCGTCAGCAAGGCCGTCGCCTCCCTGCTGGATTTGGACGCGCTACTGCGACGCATCGTTGAACTCAGTATCTCCATCACCGGCGCGGAAGAAGGTTACCTGGCATTGCGGGAGGGCAAAAACGGCGACCTGTACATCAGAGTGGCCAAGAATCTGGGCCACAAAGACATCCGCCGTCTGCGGCTGAAAGTCCGTGACGACACCTTCGCCCAGGTGTTGAAAACGGGTAAGCCCCTGCGATTTAGCGCGGCGGACGAAGATAGCACCATCCAGGCAGGCTACATGGCCCGCGCGCTATTACAGGTGCCCATCAAGTTCAAAGACCACGTGATCGGCGTGCTCTCGGTGGACAATCAGGTACAGAGGCGGGACTTCACAGCGGACGACGAGGCGATGCTCTCCGCCCTGGCCGATCACGCAGCAATAGCCATCGAGAACGCCCGTCTTTACGAGGCGCTCCGTACCTCCGAGCAGCAATATCGCTCCGCCATCGAGTCAGCGCCGGACGCCCTGGCCATCATCGGCAACGCCTACTGTTTCACCTTCGCCAACGAGGAGTTTGCTCGCATCACCGGCTACACGCGCGATGAACTCATCGGCATGGACTTTCGGAAACTGATCATCCCGGAACAGGTGCCGACGATGGTGGACTGCTACCTCCGTCGCCAGCGCGGAGAGGCAGTCCCCCGATGCCATCCGGTCACCATTCTCACCAAACAGGGGACGCACAAAAAACTAGAAATTGACGCCACGGTGTGTTGGGACGAGGATGGACGGGCCAGCACCCACATTTCCCTACGGGAGTCAACACCCCAGGCCATTCCAGATGTCACCCTGGTCACCGCCTGCTACGAGGCAAACAACGGCGTATGTCTGCTGGATGGCCAGGGATGCGTGCAGTGGGCGAACCCGGCGATGCTGGCGCTGACGGACAGCTCACCGACGGAATTGATTGGCCGCCCACTATGGGAAGTACTGGACATTGCCGGGGGGGAAGACGCCTTCACCACGGCACTGAAAGCGACTGCCCTCGAAACGAGCGGGCAGATCAGCTTCGCCCGGCCAGGGAACGAGGCACAAACAATGCAAATCCAGCTCACGTGCCTTTCTCGCCACGAAGGAGCACAACGTTTCCTGGGCATCGTCAGCTCCGCGCCAGAAAACCATACCTGAGCAGGGAGTGGAACCACCGATGAAGGTCCGCTTCTGGGGCGTGCGCGGTGGGATTCCTGTGCCCGGCCCCGATACAGTGCGCGTGGGGGGCAACACACCCTGTGTAGAAGTCCGCACCCCCGACGGTGACCTGATAATCCTCGACGCGGGCAGCGGGATACGTCCCCTGGGACTGGCGCTGCAACGCGAATTCCCCAAACGGTTGATCTGCTCACTCCTCATCAGCCACACCCACTGGGATCACATCCAGGGATTCCCTTTCTTCGCCCCCGCGCGACGCCGCCACAACCGGATTGTCATCTTTGGCGAGAAGCGGGTTGACGAACGTCTGGAGCAAATCCTGGCCGGGCAGATGCGCGCCGTTTACCTCCCCTTCGCCCTGAAAGACCTGCACGCCGACTTGCTGATCAAAGAAATGCGGGATGGCGAAACGCTAGTGATCGGCGATCACACCCTGGTGGACGTGCGCAGTCTGGAGCATCCCGGTGGAGTGTTTGGATTTCGCATCACCAACCGGGGGAACGTGGTGGCTTACGCCACCGACGTCGGCCACGGCCCCAGCGGGCTGGACCAGCGCGTGGTAGACCTGGCCCGTTCCGCCGATCTGCTGATCCACGACGCGCAATTCTCCGTGGAACAGAAAGCCCACCACTGGGACTGGGGACATAGCAGTTGGGAGGATGGCGTGCGTGTGGCCATCGCCGCCGGGGCCAAACGATTGGCCTTGTTCCATCACGACGTGTTGGCCACCGACGACGAACTGGAGGAGCTCGAGCAGCGGGTGCAGACCGTGTTTCCGGGAGCCTTCGTTGCCCGCGAGGGCCTGGAGCTCATCATCCCCGCGCGCGAATGACTTTAGCGCCCTGCCCCTCGTTCCAAGCAGGAAAGGGTTCCCATTATCCGGGAACCCTTTCCATTTTCTACTCCTCGTAGTCAGCCGACGTTCACTCGCCGACCTTAGCCCCGCAGTTGCCGCAGAATTTGGAGCCCGGCGGCAACTCCGCCCCGCACTGCGAGCAGAACTGCTTTCCCGCGGCCTCAATTTTAGCTCCACAGTTGTTGCAGAATTTGGAACCGACGGGCACCTGATTGCCGCACTGTGGACAGGCAACGGTCGCTCCCGCGGTGGCCTGTGCCCCGGCTGCAGGTCGCTGCCCGGTAGCCGGCTGCATCATTCCGGTCATCATCTGTCCCATCGCCGCGCCTGCCCCCAGGCCAACGCCCATCCCGGCCATACTGGTGCCTCCGGCCTGGGCCGCGTCGCGCATCGCATCCGCTGCCTGGAGCTGCATGTAAGTCTGCAAATCCAGCAGCCCCATCTGACGCAACTCCTCGGCGGACGACTCCGAGGGAGTGATGGACTGCACGTAGAACGATTTCAGGGTGATGCCCAGCGCCGCGAAATCGTCCTGCGCCTTGGCCTTGACGCCGGCCCCGATCTCCTCCACCAGGCCCTGAATCTCGAAGGCAGACTTTTTCAGCTCGCCCACCAGATCACGGAACTTGGAGAGGATAATCGCTCGCAACCGCTTCTGAATGTCACGTGTGTGGAAAACTCCCTGCGTACCCACGAACTGGCTGACGAAAAGCTGGGGATCGGTGATCTGCATGCCGTAGGTGCCAAAAGCGCGCAGCAGGGATGCTCCCAATCCAATCCCCGGATGCAGCACGGGGATGGGATTATCGGTACCCCAGCCCATCTCCGGGAACTCCCTCGTGTTCACGAAGTACACTTCCGCCTTGAAAGGTGTCTTGCCGCTGAACGCTGTACCGACGAGGCCCACCAGCAGGGGAACGTTCGCGGTGGTAATGGTGTGTCGCCCCGGCCCGAATACGTCCAGCGCCTTCCCGTCACGGAAGAAGACCGCTCTCTGACTCTCGCGCACGATCACCTGCGAACCGATGCGGAAATCGCCGGAGCCTGACTCAGGGACGCGGCGGACCATTTCATTGGGGCCCATATCGGGGGCTTCGATCACATCGAAAACTCGTGCCATTGATTGTACCTCCTCTCACTCGTCAAGCAGGTTAAGCCTGCAAAATCACGTCCTGCCGTTTGGTGAAGAGATCGTTGATGTCGCGGATGACTGTCGTCAGGTCAGCGATAGCCTCTGCCACCCCTTCCTGGGCCGCGAGAGCTGAGCGGACTCGTTCGAGAGCCGCTTCCACATTGCTGACCTGCTCCACCAGAGCGTTGTCGAACTCGTAGAGAGCATCGAGTTGCTCTTCTTTAACTTTTACCGCGTCGAAGAAACCGGCGTAACCGTAGCTGGCCGTGCGGACGCGGTCAATGAGCGTCTGGAGCTTCACAGCAGCGCTGTCCATGTCGTCCAGCAGAGCGATCTGCCCTGCGCTGATCAACTGCTTCTGCAGGTCCAGCAGATGCCGGCGCTGCTCATCGAAAGAGCGTGCCAACTGCTCACGTAGGAGCTTGTCAGCCTCACGGCGGAGCTCCTTCTCCTTGTAGCCGCTGTAACCGGGGATCTTGGACGCCAGGCTCTCCACCCCCCCCAGAGCCTCGGTAACTTTCGCTCGCAAATCCATAAATTCACCTCCTGTATTAACTTACAACCGCGGACACTGTAACCTTATGGCGCAAATAGAGGCTGGCAGGCCAGCAACATGCCAGCGGGAGACTACCCAATTCATCACGTGAACTCATTATAACCCATTTTCTTCCAAAAGGGAAACGCTGGCAAGCCACGCATCGGACATTCGCCACAAGTCTACCATCATCGCCCTGGATGGGCATGATTTCCCTCCGACGCCTGCCCGACTCCCGCCTGACGCCCTGCCCGAATACAACGCTGCCCCCGTGACGATTATCGTCATGGGGGCAGTGTCAGGTTCACCCTCCCGCAGGTTACGACGGGATTTCACTTATAAATCGCTACTTCACCTCAATTTGTGCCCTCTGGCAGGACAATTCCGGAACCCGCGGGAGGGTTAGCGGGGAAAAACCCACCAATCGCGGTGCACGACGCAGGTCACAGTGTCACTTCCGCTCAGTTTTCCCCCCAGAAGCAACGGCAGGCTGAGCTTCGTAGTCACCTTCGGCGGCCGTGTATCCGCCCCGACGCCCGGCAACTCCGCCGTACCGAAAATGTGGAATACCGCCTGGCGGCCAGAGTGTCCCCGTTTCCAGTAAACGGTCATCAACACGACATCCAGGCTGCCATCCGGCCACTCGTCGCGGATGGCCAGCCACAGCCGCCCATACTTTTGGAAGACCACTTCCTCGCTCGCCGTCTTGCCGCCGATCTTCATCTCGATCACTGCCCTATTTTTCAAATCGTCGCGGGTGTAGCCAGACGGCAGCTCCAGTTTACCTTTGGTCACGAAGAAGTTACGCCCGCCGCCATGTATCCAGCGGATGAGCACGCTGCGCACATTCACCGACAACGGGGGCTGCGACACGGTGATCCTGGCAGTAGCCGTATCGCTGCCCCAGGGATTGGTCGCCGTGAGGCGCACCTCGTAGGTGCCCGGTTTCACGTACACGTGCCGCGGATTAGTCTCCGTGCTGGCGTCCCCATCGCCAAAGTCCCACTCGTAGGATAACGGCTCCGTGCCCGTGCTCTCGTTGGTAAAGAAGACTTTCTTGCCAACTAGCGGGGATTTGGGGCTGTAGCTGAAGGCAGCCTCCGGGGCCACACCCACGTGGATGACCGTGCTTGCCTGGTCGCTGCCCCAGGGACTGCTGACGGAGAGGGTTACGGTGTAATCACCCTCGGCGGCATAAGCGTGGGTGGGATTCTCCTCAGTGCTGGTCGCGCCGTCGCCGAAGTCCCACTCGTAGGATAACGGCTCCGTGCCCGTGCTCCCGTTGGTGAAGATCACGTCCTCGCCGACCAGGGCGTAGATGGGCTTGGCGGTGAAAGCGGCATCCGGGGCCACACCCACGTGGATGACCGTGCTCGCCTCATCGCTGCCCCAGGGACTGCTGACGGTGAGAGTCACGGTGTAATCACCCTCAGCAGCGTAGGCGTGCGTGGGATTCTCCTCAGTGCTGGTCGCGCCGTCGCCGAAGTCCCACTCGTGGGATAACGGTCCCGTGCCCGTGCTCTCATTGGTGAAGATCACGTCCTCGCCGACCAGGGCGTAGATGGGCTCGGCGGTGAAAGCGGCATCCGGGGCCACACCCACGTGGATGACCGTGCTCGCCTGGTCGCTGCCCAGCGCGTTGCTGACGGTAAGGGTCACAGTGTAATCGCCCTCGGCGGCGTAAGCGTGGGTGGGGTTTCTCTCGTTGCTGGTCGTGCCATCGCCGAAATCCCACAGGAAGGCCAGCGGTTCATCACCAGTGCTCTGGTTGGTGAAGACCACGTCCTGGCCGACCAGCGCGTAGATGGGCTCGGCGGTGAAAGCAGCATCCGGCGGGGCCAGGCGGAACCAGGTCAGCACCGCGTCGTGATCCGAGGAGCGGCGCAGTGTATCGTCCTCCACCTCGGGTACCGGGAAGTCGGCGTTGATGTGGAAGGGCATCACGCCCTGGAACTCCATCTCCAGATCCGCGTTGATCAACACGTGATCCAGCACCTCCGACTCGCCAGTGTAGATGTAGGTGTAGCGGGACGGTTTTTCCACATCGAACAGGACGTCGCGCAGACGACCGCCGCTCAGGACGGCCAAAGGCTCGGAGTCGAGAAAGTCATTCAGGTCGCCCAGGACGATGACGTCGGCCCACGGGTCGTCGGCCAGCACCTCGTCCACCAGGCTGGCCACCCACTGCGCCTGTTCAATACGGCGCGGCAGGGTGTATTCCAACTCCGGTGTGTCACCGCCTTTGGACTTGAAGTGGTTGACGATGACGGTGAGTGGGAAGCCGTCCACGGTGAGGTGCACCACCAACGGTGGGCGGGAGAAGAGCGGGTTCTCTCCCTCTGGACAGGGGAAGTTGGGATCCACGCCCGGCCCAAAGCCGTCGTCGAGATCAGTGCAGGTCTGCCGCGCTTCTGCGCTGACCACCGTCACCCGGTCGCTGCGAGTGAGTAACCCCACGTCAATCCCGCGCACGTCGGGGCCGTCCACCAGAGTGACCTGGTAGCTAATGACAGCGCTGGCCAGCGGGTCATCCAGTGCGATGACTTCTCCAGGCTTCAGTGCTGGCAGGGTGGTCAGTTCCCCCGTGGCGTTGACAGCCGCCGCCAGGTCCTCCAGCACGGTGGCGTTCTCGGCCTCCTCCACCGCCAGGATGGCCGGCCCGCCCATAGCATTGATAGCCGCCGCCAGCTTGGTCAACTTGAGTTGGTACTCCTCATCCGACAGCACCGGATCGTCTTTGCCCGGCTCGTCCACGGTGTCGAACAGGTTCTCCAGGTTGAAAGTCGCTACCGAGAACTCGTCCGCGGCCAACTCGGGCG
>JAGGZG010000017.1 GCA_021162125.1 Anaerolineae bacterium | reverse complement strand
CGCGCCTGAGGAGCTAAAGCTGGCTGTCCACCTGCGTGGACAGGCGCGCCCACGCAGGTGGACGCTCGGCTGCAAGCCCTCTAGAGGCGATTTCAATCGCTAACAGAAGTAGCCTGAGCAGTTACCCCGAAGGAATGCCCGGACGGCGCGATGCCGAAGAAGCTTTGGATTGGGCCCGGGACGCGCTGCGGCGTGTCGAAAGCAAGTTATAATCCGGCCGTGCACACTGGAAGCCACACGGAAACACGGAGTAGGCGATGGTAGCACAGGTTGCCCGTAAAACTGCATTTCGCGGCCTGCGGCCTCTGAACCCCGGCCGGGACCTGGCTCAACTGGCGAGACTCATCGAGGAAGCTTTCGGCGATGATCTCAGCGAGGGAGGACAGGCTGCCCTGCGGGACCTGCGCATCCTCAGTCGTCTGGGGCTGCTCGTCTTCCTGATGGATCGCATCAGCCCGGAGTTTCACGAATATCTCTCCGGCTTCGTGTGGATCGAGGACGGGCAGGTGGTGGGCAACGTCACGGTGGCGCGGGTGGGCAGCTTTTCCCGGCGGTGGATGATCAGCAACGTGGCGGTGGCGCGCGCTTATCGCGGGCGGGGGATCGGACGGCAACTGATAGCGGCGGCCATCGAACAGGCGCAGTTGGCGGGTGGAGAGGACGTCATCCTCCGCGTGCGAGTGGATAACGACACGGCACGGCGGCTGTACGAGGGCTTCGGGTTTCAACAGGTCACGGCTGTCACCGAGATGGAACTGCCCGCGGTGGGCGCGGTGATGCCGCTGCCGACGGCCGGATTCACCCTGCGTCGCCGGCATTACAGCGAGTGGCGACGGGAGATGGAATTGGCCCGGAGTGCGATCCCCGCCGGCGTGCAGCGATTGCAGCCCGTGCGCGCCGCCGCTTACCGCCTCGATCTCGACCAGCGACTGGGCCGTTGGCTGGGCCATCTTTTCGCTGGACGGTCGGAGCATCGTCTGGCCGTGGCTGAGGGCGACCGTTTCCTGGCGACGATGAACGTGATTATCGCCCGTTGGCGCGGGCCCCACCGCCTGGCGCTGATGATCCACCCCGATTACCGGGGTCGCCTGGACGAGATGCTGATCAGCACAGGGCTGCACATTTGTGGCCGGTATCCGGGCCGCAACGTGCGCATCAAACTGACGACGGATTACGCGGAGGCCATCGCCGTACTGCGGCGCTACGGTTTTGTGGAACAGAGGACGCTGGCTTTGATGCACCTTCCGTTGAATCCATAGCCAGGCGCTATCGCGTTCCCGGGCCAGCCCTCGTCTGCTCTTTGGATCAGCGCCGTTGAAGGGGGCGCGGTGCAAGGGGATTGCAAAGGTGCACGACTATCTGATTGAGATGCTGGAATGTCCGGCCTGCCACGGCGAGTTGGCCTGGACCATCAGCGAACGCCGTGGGGGCCGCATTGAAAGCGCCGAGGCGCGCTGCGTGGGGTGTGCGGCGAGCTATCCCGTGCGTGAGGGGATCGCTCTTTTCCTCACACCCGATCTGCCACGTAATGATCTGTGGGAGCAGACGGCCGGCCGTCTAAGCCGCTATCTCGGCGAGCATCCGGAAATTGAGCGTCAATTGATTGACGTACCGTTGGACGCATTGGCTCCGGCGGATCAGTTCTTCCGAGCGCTCGTGTTGGAAGAGCGCGGAAACTACGCCGAGGCCCAGGCTGCGGCTGGCTTGGCCTATCCCGGGCTGTATACCCCGCAGTATCTGGCCTGCCACGAAAGCCAGATGGCCTGCATCGTCGAGCAGCTTAGAGCATCTGCCGGCCCCGTTATTGACCTGGCTTCGGGGCGGTGCTCCCTGGTGGAAGTGCTGGCGCGCAGGCTCGGGCAGCCGGTCGTGGCTACGGACTTCAGTCCTCGCGCGTTGCGGCGTGATCGGCAGTGGCTGGAGTTCCTCGGCCTGTATGATCGGGTGAGCTTGTTGTCCTTTGATGCGCGGCGGACGCCATTCCGGGATGGTGCGGTCAAGACTCTGACGACGAACCTGGGGTTGCCCAACATTGCGGAGCCGGGTAACCTGTTGCGAGAATTGAGGCGCGTTGTCTCCGGGACGTTCTGGGCCGTTTCGCACTTTTACGCGGAGGGCGACGAAGTCAATGCAACGGCAATTCACGAGGCGGGATTGGCCCCGTTGCTCTTTCGCCGGTCGGCTCTGGAACTTTTTGCGGCCGCTGGCTGGCAGGTGGAGGTAGTGAATTCCCAAAAAGGCCGGGCACTCCCTACGCCGCGCAGCGAGTTATTGGGCGGGGCTGGCATTGATGGCTTTCCCGTGGCTGAAACCGTCCTGGAGTGGTGTGTGCTCGTGGCCCGCTGAATCCTGTTTGCGCCGGCAGGTTGGTTTCTCGGGGAGAGTGATTGATGAGCGAAGAGCGGATGCAGATTCTGCGCATGATCGAGAGGGGACAGATCAGCGCGGAGGAGGGGGTGAGGCTGCTGGAGGTGCTCGCTGGCGCGGGGGAGTCCGCGGATGAGGCGACGGGCAACGGAGCCGCCGCGGAAATCGAGCCCGGCGTAGCGCCCGATTTCGCCGTCACACACCGCTTCTGGGTCTATCCGGCTGTGATTGGGGCGGGGATGGCCCTCATCGGAGCGGCCATCTACCTGGCCGTTTACTCCTGGGCAGGGATGACGTTCTGGCTGACGTGTGGCCTCGTTCCCTTTCTCGCCGGGCTGGTCGTGGTTCTGCTGGCCTGGTGGAGCCGCGAAGCGCGCTGGTTTCACCTGCGCATCACGAACACGCGCACCGGTCACCGCGAGTTCGCGATGAGCCTGCCGCTGCCGCTGGGACTGGTGGCCTGGGTCGTCGGCATCGCCCGGCACTTTGTCCCCAGCTTCAGGGAAACCGGGGTGGACGAGGTGATCCTGGCCCTGCGGGATGGGCTTCAGGAGAATGGGCAACCTCTGGTGGTGGACGTGACCGACGACGATGATGGCGAGCGCGTCCAGGTATATCTGGGGTGACGGGTTACGAGTTGTTAGGTTGCAGGTTGTGTGGAAGCCGCTCACAATAAGAGTAACAACACACGTAACTGCTCAGGCTACTTCTGTTAGCGATTGAAATCGCCTCTAGAGGGCTTGCAGCCGAGCGTCCACCTGCGTGGACGCGCCTGTCCACGCAGGTGGACAGCCAGCTTTAGCTCAATGGCACTAACTTTTCACAAGTTCCTGTAAGAT
>JAGGZG010000066.1 GCA_021162125.1 Anaerolineae bacterium | reverse complement strand
CTCCAGCCGCCGCTGCGCGCGCTGGGGGTCCACTTCCACCACCAGGGCCACGCCTTCGTTCATGGTGATGGCCAGCGGCTGCGCGCCGCCCATCTCACCTAATCCGGCGGTGAGCACGAATTTGCCCTTCAGGCTGGGCCAGCCCTGGGCGCGGGCGCAGGCCCCCAGGGTCTCGTAAGTGCCCTGCAGAATGCCCTGCGTGCCGATGTAGATCCACGAGCCGGCCGTCATCTGGCCGTACATGATCAGGCCCTTGCGCTCCAACTCGTTGAAATACTCCTGAGTGGCCCAGGCGGGGACGATGTTGGAGTTGGCCAGGAGCACGCGGGGCGCGTCCTCGTGGGTGGTGAACACCCCCACCGGTTTGCCGGATTGCACCAGCAGGGTCTCGTCGGGCTCCAGGTTCTCCAGAGCGCGCAGGATGGCGTCGAAGCACTCCCAGTTACGGGCCGCCTTTCCCGACCCGCCGTAGACGATGAGGTTATCGGGGTCGCCAGCCACGTCGGGATCGAGATTGTTCTGGAGCATGCGGTACGGCGCTTCAGTGAGCCAGTTTTTGCAGTGCAGTTTTGTGCCCCGTGGGGCACGGACGATCCGCTTGGGCATTTCACACCTCCAAATCTCGGAAACAGTTGGATTTTGGCGGCTATAGAACCTCGATGCTGAAATCCACTACCTGCACGTCCGGGCGGTTGCGCTCGATCCACTCCACTACTTTGGTCAGCAGGCCGTGGACGTAACCGTTGCCGTTGGACACGCAGACCACGCCCAACACCGCCGACTGCCACACGTCCTGTTGGTCTACCTCGGCGATGGACACGTTGAATTCGCGGTGCACGCGGGCGATAATGCTTTTCAGCACGCTGCGCTTGCCCTTGAGTGAGCCGTTGCCCGGCAGATGCAGTTCGATGGTACAGATGCCGATGATCATTTCAATTCACGCTCTGAGTAACCCCACGTCCTCCAGCCTGTAGGTTGGGTTGAGGCGAAGCCTCAACCCAACCTACTTAACTGGAACGTCCATCCGTCAGCAGCGTACTTCTCCGCGCGCAACACTTCAGTGCGGGCCAGTTCGTCCGGCGATAGCTCTCCGGGCACGAGCTCCAGGTTGAGCGCCTGGGCGAAGCCATCCGCCAGTGCACGCGCCGCCTCGTTGAAGGAAATTGCCCGGCCCAGGGCTGCCTCCAGGGTGATCGCCCGCGCCCGTAGGGTAGCGCGAAACGCCTCCCGCTCACTGTCCGACAGATTCAGCACGTCCACGATGCGGGTGATGTCCCCTACCAGGGGAAGTGCCCCGTGCTGGAGCACCACCCCACGCCGCCGGGCCTGCGCGCTGCCGACGAGTTTCCGGCCCCCGACGGTGATCTCGTAATCGGACGGTGCGTCGAAGCAGGCAGCGGAAAGAGCCTCTGCCCCCGGTGGCTTCCGCCCGGCCTGCACCACGTCCAGACCCAGGGTGCGCAGTCCCACCAACAGCCCCTGACACAGGCGGCGGTATGATTCGACGATCCCGCCGGCCACGCGGGGGTCACTCTGGGGAACGACGATGGAATAAGTGAGTTCGTCAACGTGCAGGATGGCCCGTCCGCCGGTGGGCCGCCGCGCCAGGTCAATCCCCCGTGCCCGGCAGGCATCCAGGTCCACCTCGTCCTGCACAGCCTGAGCGTACCCCACCGAGAGGCACGGAGGTTGCCAGGCGTAAAAGCGCAGGGTGGGTAGTGACTGGCCTGCAGCCACCGCCTCCAGGATGGCCTCGTCCACGGCCATGTTGGTGGCCCCATCGGCGACGCCGGTGTTCAAGAGCCGCCAGGTGGCCCGTGGGTACTCATCCGTCATGACGCGAATCCCCGTCGGAGTGCATCACTGCCGGAAGGTGTAGTCGAAGCGGTACTCGACGTTCCTGGCATCGGCGGCTGTGACGCGATACCTGGCATCGCCGAAGGAATCGGTCACCATGCGACCGGAGCCGCTGACAGTCTGGCCATCGCGGGCTTCCAGGGTCAACGTGACATCCCCCTCCCCGTCCAGAAGCTCCAGCCTGAACACTCCCTCCCCGACGGTGAGCGTCACGTCGGTGTCCAGGATCAGTCCCGAGTCGCCGATTTCGATGTCCTGGGTGCTGCTGCCGTTGGCCTTCTTGATCTTGACCGTGAGATCACCGCCTCTCATGTCCTGGTGGCTGCGAGTGCTGATGCCAACGGTCGTGTAACTGCTCTCACAGGCCACCAGCAGCACCGCCAACAATCCCACCAACGCGATGGTGACCAGATTTCTGTGATGTCGCTTGCGCATGTCGTTACCTCCTGCGAATGGATGCATCATATCTGCGGTTGGGCGAGAGTCTCCCGACCGATCCCAGTTCGCCTCGGTCAGGAGACCTTCGGCGAACAAAAGCGGTGAGAGTTCCGCACCGACACCTCCATCTCATCAACCGCCCGCTCTGCCTCGGCGGGCGTGAGCGGGCGTGGATAGTTGTACATGACGCCGCCGGGCCGCTCGTTGTAAAAAGGCCGGTTGCAGTCCGGGCAGCCAGAGGTCTGGAAAGCCACGCCGTCAGCCAGGAGCGCGCGCAGGTGGGGAACGTTGAAAGAGACAAGCCGGCCATTCTCAAAAGTGAACTGTTCGGCGCGGGCCAGGTCGTGGGCGATGAGGTGACGAGCAGCCTGCACACGGCGGTAAGTGTCCAGCGGGGGTGGGGCTGTGTCTCCCATTTCCGTGCCGGGGAGAGGGGTGAAAGCGAACAGCCCGACCACCACACTCCAGTCGTGCAGTTGCTGAATGAGGCGCACCATCTCCGCCTCGGTCTCTCCCAGACCGACGATGAGGTGCACCGCCGACCGGCCGGGAAATTGCCACGCCGTCGCTTCAATGAGAGCCAACGCCTCGTTCCAGTCCCTGCCCTTCACCTGGTGAAATACCCGCGCGCAGGCGGCGTCCAATCCGAAGCCAACGTGATCCACCCCGGCGGCCAGTAATTGTTCCACCTGGCCCACGTCACGCAGTAGGATGGCCGCGTCCACGGGCACGTCGCTCACCGCGCGGATGGCCCGCACGACGTCGAGCGTGCGCTGGAAGTATCCCGTCGAGACCGTGACCTGCAGGCAGGCGCGTTTTACGTCTCCCCTCTCGACCGCCTCTGCCAGGCGGACCACCGTCTCCCCCAGATCGAACTGCGGCCAGGTGATGCGCGACAGGTTGAGCTCGCCGGCGCGGCTGGAACGGGCCTGCGCGCAGAAGCGGCAGCCCATCACACAACGCCCGCCCAGCATCAGGTAAGCCGTGGTGGGAGCAGTTTCCATTCGGACGTCGGCCAGGCCGAGGACGGCTGCTGTGCCAATAGAAACGTTGATCGCTGTCACTTTCGCGCCCGCCGGTAATGGATCGCCGCGCCGTAGGCGGCCAGTTTAGCCGCCTCCATAGTCGCTTCCGCTAAAGTGGGATGAGCGTGGATGGTGTCCGCGAGGTCTTTGGCCGTGGCTCCAAGCTGCACGGCCAACGTCCCCTCGGCAATGAGGTCGCTGGCGTGAGGGCCCATAACGTGCATGCCCAGCACCTTCCCGGAACCTCGGTCGCAGATGAGTTTTACCAGCCCATCGCTCTGTCCCATCGCCAGTGCCTTGCCGCTGGCAGTGAAAGGGAACTTGGCCACCGTGTAGTCCAAGCCCTGCCCCTTAGCCTCCTGCTCCGTGAGGCCAACGCCGGCTATTTCTGGGTCGGTGAACACGCAGTTGGGCACGGCGTGATAGTCCATCTCTGCCGGGTGGCCCAGGATGTTCTCCACTGCCACCTCGCCCTGGTGACTGGCCACATGGGCCAGCATCACCCGGCCTGTGACGTCGCCGACGGCGTAGATGCCGGGCACGTTCGTCTGCAACCGCCCATTGACCGCGACCGCGCCCCTCTCCATTTTCACGCCCAACGTCTCCAGCCCCAACCCGTCACTGAAAGGCACCCGTCCCGTGGCGACCAGCACCCGCTCCGCCTCCTCGTGCTGGTGTTGCTCGCGACCATTGATCGAGAAGTACACGCTCACCTGGCCCGTCTCGGTCGAGCGGATCTCCTCCACGCGCGCTTTCAGGAACACGCGCACGCCGCTTTTGCGCAGGTAGACCCCATAGCGTCGCGCGATCTCCCGATCCACAGGGGGCAGCAAGGTAGGCAACATCTCGATGACCGTCACCCGGGAGCCCAGGGCCTGGAAGATACTGGCGAACTCCAGGCCCACCACCCCGCCGCCAATGACGATCAGGCTGGCGGGCACCTGCTCCAGGTTCAGAATCTCCTCGCCGATCAGCACGCCGGGTGTGTCCAGACCGGCAATGGGGGGGCGGCTGGCGATGGAACCGGTGGCGATGATGATGTTTTTGGAAGTTAGATGTTGGGGGTTGGAAGTTGGAGGCGGGTCGCCACAGGCCGGCTTTACGAGAACCAGGCCGGGACGGACGATGGTGCCCGTGCCGGGGTAAAAGTCAACACGATGCGCACGCAGCAGGGCCTCCACACCGCCCACCAAGCGGGCGACGACCGCGTCCTTACGGGCCAGCATCGCCGCGAAGTCGAAGGCTGGCTCGGGAACGATGACCCCGAACTGCGAAGCATTTCTGGCCTCGCGGAGGGAGTTGACGCTGCGCACGAGGGCCTTGGTCGGGATGCAACCGCGATTCAGGCAAGTGCCGCCCACACGATCCTTCTCCACCAGGGCCACCCGCCCTCCCAGTTGCGCCGCGCGGATGGCCGCCACGTAGCCGCCGGGCCCACCGCCAATGATCGTCACATCGTATTCCACGTTCATGGTCTCCTGCGTACGCAATATGTTAAACGTCTTTTGGGGAGCAGCCAGCCCTCTCAGGAAAAAGCAGCCTGGCTGGCAGCCGCCAGTTGCAATGGAACCTCCACACTTTCACGTTCCCGGCGGGTACGGGAGCCCGCGTGTACAACTTGTGGTAGAGGTGAACGCTCTCGTCCTTCACGCTGGCTATAATAACGTCCGGCTGGCGTAAAGTCTCCGCGATGCGTCCCTCTTGGCCGACCATCTCCGGGTGATTCAATACGTGGCCCCGCCGTTCACCAGTCAGCCGGACGGAGCGACCTGCATAATCCACCAGCAACCACGTATTTTCATTGTTGAACACAGCGCCCTCGAATCTTCAGCGCCCGTTCCATCCGTCTCCGTTAATCATCCAGGCAACGGTATTATAGTTCACTTTATGGGGGGTGTCAATCAAACAGTAATTTTGCACTTTTTACAAAGCATCCGCGGTTCGCCACCCGCCCCCCCTCAGTCCCCT
>JAGGZG010000205.1 GCA_021162125.1 Anaerolineae bacterium | reverse complement strand
TGAGCCTAGAACTCGGTCACGCCGGTGAAGGTGAACTCCGAGAGCTTGAGGGCGGGCACGCAGTCCCCACCGCCGAGGCCGGATAGCAGCCGTCGTTCGCGGCCCACGAGTTCCACCTGGGCCAGGGCGTCCAGGTAACTCTGGGTGAAGCGCAGGTTCTTGACTGGATAGGCAATCTCCCCTCGTTCGATCAGGAAGGTGCCATCGCGCGTCATCCCGGTGACGATGACCAGCCTGGGGTGCACCGGCCGGGTGTACCAGAAGCGGGTGACGAACAGGCCACGCTCGGTGCTGGCGATCATGTCCTCCAGGGTCGCCTGGCCGCTGGCCATGAACAGGTTCAAAGGCAGGGGGCCGTAGGTGTTGGGTGGGGGCGAAGCGTGGCCGGTGGACTGTTTGCCCTCCTTGCCCGCCGTGTAGGAGTCGTAGACCACCGCTGCGGCGACGCCGTGGCGGATCAGGTCTACGCGCTGTTTGGGCTGGCCCTCGAAGTCGAAGGGCAGGGGCAGCCCGCTGGGGTCCAGGCCGTCGTCCCAGATGCAGATAGCCTCGCTCATAATGCGCTCACCGAAACGGCCAGCCATGAAGCTGCGCCCCTCCTGCACGGCCTGCGCCCCGAATCCCAGGTACGAGAAGAGGTTCAGGAAATCCTGGACGGCGTAAGGCTCCAGGATGACGGTGTAGCGCCCGGGTTCCAGGGCGCGCGGATTACGGCTGCGCAGGGCCTTGTCCACCGCTTCGCGGCCCAGTGATTCGGCGTCGAGGTCGGCGGCGCGGGTCGCAACCTGGGCTGCGTAGCCGGAACTGTCGTCGCTCATGGTCACCGTGTTCAGCTCAGCCTCGGTGCTGGGGTGGTAGGCGAACACACCCAGGGAGTTGACCACGGCCAATTCGTAGACAGTGGTACTGAATGCGCCGGCGGCGACGAGTCCCTCCGCCATCGCTTGACGACAGATGACGTCCACCGCTTGTGCTCGCGCCTGCGGGGTGAATGCCGCCGTCGCCTCGTCGAAGGCGTCCACCGGGGTGATGGCCGTCGGGCCGGGCAGGGAGATGAAATCGGGGTTCTCCGGCTGTAGCCGGGCAATAGCGACCGCCGTCTCGGCCACGCGCTGTAAAGCCCCCGGGCTCAGGTCGTTGGTGGAGGCCACGCCGATGCGTTTTCCCACCACGGCGCGGACGTTGACCCGCGTATTTCGCTCGGCCACGTTCTGGTGGATGGCCGAGTTGGCAAAGCGGGTGAGCTGGCTATCCTGGACAGTGATCACCACCTCGGTCTGGTCTGCCTGCGAGCAGGCCAGGATGCGGTCGGCGATCTTTTTGACCCCACTTTCTCCGAGCACTGTGTTATCCTCTCTAAAGTTTGTCAGGTAAGGGCGCAGCGCGCTGCACCCATACGATTCTTATCCTCACCAAAAGCGGCGGCCATGGTGGCCGCCGCTTTTTGAATTGTGGTGAAATTCAGTGCACAAAGCCGATCTGATCCAATGGCCAGTACGAGAGCCACGCCCGCCCGACGACGTTCTCCAAAGGTACAGGGCCGAAAGACCGTGAGTCATTGGAGAAACTTCGGTTGTCGCCAAGCACGTAGACGTGTAAGGGGGGCACGATGATCGGCCCGACGTGACCAGCGGTTCCCTGGGTGAGATACGGCTCGGCCAGAGGCACGCCGTCAATGTACACCAGCCCGTCGTGGATCTCCACCTGTTCGCCGGGCAGGCCGATCACCCGCTTGATCAACAGTTCCGACTTGCGTTGCGGCGACCTGAGGACCACCACGTCTCCGCGTCGGGGGCCGTGGAAGTGGTACGAGATTTTCTCCACCACCAGCCGTTGGCTGTGGTGCAGGTTGGGCTCCATGCTTTGCCCGTAGACCTGGGTGGCCTGGGCCAGGAACAGGTTGATGACCAGGGCGATGATCACCGCCGGAATTATGGTCTCCAGCACTTCACGCAGCCAGTGGGCCAGCGTTCGCAGCGCCGAAGTGCCTCTTTCGGGTGTTTCTGGCATCTCGCTCTGATCGTGCAGTTCTGGGTCTTCCATGAGTCTATGCCATCCTTACCGGCGGCGGGGTCGCCGGTTGTGGTCGCCTTTGCCCCGTCCTTCGGGACGGCGTCGTCCGCCCGACCCGCTGCGTCTACTTCTGTTTACCCGATCATGCTCGCGGGCTTCCTCAGGCGTCCAACCTTCCAGCACGGCCTGGCGGGAGAGGCGGATTTTCCCCTCGGAGTCAATGTCGGTGACCATGACCATGATCTCGTCGCCGACGTGGACCACGTCCTCCACGCTGGGCACGTGATAGTCCGCCAGTTGCGAGATGTGCACCATGCCGTCCTGTCCGGGCAGAATCTCAACGAAGGCCCCGAAGTCGGTGGTGCGCACTACTTTGCCGGTGTAGATCTTGCCTATTTGCGCCTCCTCCACCAGGGACTCGATCATTGCCTGTGCTCGCTTGGCGCTGGGACCGTCGGTGGAGGCGATGTACACGCTGCCATCTTCCTCGATGTCAATCTTGACCCCGGTTTCTTCCTGGATGCGACGGATTACTTTTCCGCCGGGGCCGATCACTGTGCCGATCTTCTCTGGATCAATGTGGACGATCGTGATGCGTGGTGCATAGGGCGAAAGCTCGGGCCGCACCTCTGGCATGGCCTCGTGCATGCGGTCCAGGATGAAAAGCCGTGCTTCGTGTGCCTGGGCCAACGCCTCAGCCATGATCTCGTAGCTGATACCTTTGATCTTGATGTCCATCTGCAAAGCGGTGATGCCCTGGCGGGTGCCGGCGACCTTGAAATCCATGTCGCCCATGAAGTCTTCCAGGCCCTGGATGTCGGTCAGGATGCGGTAGTTGTCTCCCTCCTTGATCAGACCCATGGCCACGCCGCTCACCGGGGCCTTGATCGGCACACCGGTATCCATCAGCGCCAGGGTGCTGCCGCACACGCTGGCCATTGAGGTGGAGCCGTTGGAGGAAAGCACCTCCGAGACCAGGCGGATGGTGTACGGGAATTCGTCCTCAGGGGGGAGGACCGGCAGAAGTGCACGCTCGGCCAGCGCTCCGTGCCCGATCTCCCGTCGTGAGGTGCCGCGCAACGGTCGTGTTTCGCCAACGGAGTAGGGCGGGAAGTTGTAGTGGTGCATGTATCGCTTGCTCTCCTCCGGTGAGAGGGAGTCCAGTTGCTGCTCCTCACGCGGAGTGCCCAGGGTGGCGATGGTCAACACCTGGGTCTGTCCGCGGGTGAATAGCCCGGAGCCGTGCGCGCGAGGCAGAAGGTGCGTTTCACACGAGATGGGGCGGATAGTCGTGAAGTCGCGCCCGTCGGGACGGACACCCTCTTCCATGATGCGCCGGCGGACCTCGTCGCGCAGTAGCTCGTGGAACATAGCTTTGATGTCGCTGGCGGCGTACTGCTCGGATAAAGCAGCGATCACCTCGTCCTGCAATGCATCCAGAGCTTCGTTGCGCTCGGACTTGATGGGGTTCTCGATCAACAATTGGCGTAACCGATCACCGAGTTGGGCGGCCACAGCGGCCTTGACGTCCTCGCCCACGGCGAAACTCGTATACGTTCGCTTGGGCTTGCCCACGGCGCGCCGCATCTCTTCCTGGAGGGCGATGATGGGTTGCATGGCCTCGTGTCCCGCCTTGATGGCCGCGACGACGAGGTCCTCGCTGACCTCGTTAGCTCCGGCCTCCACCATCAGCACCGCGTCGGCAGTGCCGGCCAGACGCAGGTCCAGCGTGGAACGTTCCATCTCGGAGAAGGTGGGGTTAAAGATGAATTCGCCATCCACGTAGCCCACGCGCACCGCGCCTATCGGCCCGCCAAAAGGGATGTCGGAGATGGTCAGCGCTGCCGATGCACCCAGGATGGCCAGAATGTCAATCTGGTGTTCCTGATCGTGGGAGAGGGCGGTGACGATGACCTGTACATCGTTGCGCAAGTCTTTAGGAAACAGGGGGCGGATGGGACGATCCACCAGGCGACAGGTGAGGATCGCTCCTTCGTGGGGGCGGCCCTCGCGGCGGAAGAAACTGCCGGGAATGCGGCCCGCTGCGTACAGCCGCTCCTCGTAATCCACCGTGAGGGGGAAGAAGTTCACGTTCTCGCGCGGTGTGCGCGACATAGTGGCTGTGGTCAGGAGCATGGTATCACCGCATGATACGGTTACCGCACCCCCAGCCTGTTGGGCAAGCTTGCCGGTTTCGAAGCTAATGGAGTATTTTCCAATAGCTGCACTAAATTGATGTGACATAATTAGTTTAACCTCCGTACTCGGGACGAGCCAGGAGGTCAGGGACTGGAGAGTGGACCCCAACCCCAGGTTGGCTGGGGCGCACTCTCCAATTCCTAAACCTCACTGCCGTCCCGATGATTGTTGCTGATGGTCGTTTAGCACGTGGTCTGCCATTATTTTTAGTGAATTGGCGTTGTCCGGCCACCAGCATTGAACCAGACCACGTGCAATATGCTAACGAGTAGATGGGCACCTTTCCCCGCATCTACTCGTCTGCTTCCATTCGTTCTATAATCAAGTGTTTTACTTGCGTAGTCCCAGCCGCTCGATGATAGCCTTGTAGCGTTCCGAGTCTGTGCGGCTGAGGTAGGCCAGATGCCGACGGCGCTGCCCAACCAGTTTGAGCAGACCACGTCGAGAGTGCTGGTCGTGCTTATGCAGCTTAAGGTGTTCGACGAGCTGATTGATGCGGGTGGTCAACAGCGCAATCTGTACCTCTGGCGAACCGGTGTCCTTGGCGTGGCGATGATACTCCTGTATGATCGTATCTTTTTCACTCTTGCTTAACGGCACAGCGACCCTCCTTGATTATCAAACAACGCGGGCCAGGACACACGTGCTCTGCAAGCCCTGCCCCGTCCAAAGCGGCTGTTATTATAGCACATTTCATCGAAAGGGGCAAATAGGTGTGGGGGGTAGGCAAGGTTGCCAGGCCAGCCCGAAAGGCTTTGGTCTCTCAGCCCGATGACTTTAGCATCGGGCTTCCCCGCCAACGAGGTGCGATGCACCCCCCCTGAGATTTGCTGCGCTATCCTGTGAATACGGCGATTTGACGAAAAGGACAAAGTGCATTAAAATGTACGTCTGCATTGACCTCTGTAGTCCAGAAGCCACACCAACGGGAAATGGGGTATTGGCCCGGTGTTTGAGAATCTGACTGGGAAGCTGCAAGGTATTTTTGATAGGCTGGCCCGGCGAGGGAAGCTCACCGAGGATGACGTCAACGCTGGTCTGCGTGAGGTACGCCTGGCTCTGCTGGAGGCTGACGTCAACTACAAAGTGGTCAAGGACTTCATCGCCCGGGTCAAGGAGCGGGCTATCGGCGCGGAGGTGATGCGTAGCCTGACCCCGGCCCAGCAGGTGATCAAGATAGTCCACGAGGAGTTAATGGCCACGCTGGGCGACCCCAGCAAAGTGGATCTCTCCGGCCCTCCGCCGCACGTGATCATGCTGGTTGGATTGCAGGGCTCTGGCAAGACGACCACTGCCGCCAAGCTGGCGTTGCGGCTGCGCAAGTCCGGGCAGCGGCCCTTGCTCGTCGCGGCGGATACCTACCGGCCAGCGGCTATCACTCAGCTCGAGGTCCTGGGCCATCAGCTTGACATCCCTGTGCATAGCGAAGGGGCAAAGGTCCCACCGCCCACCATCTGCGCGAATGCGGTCAAACGCGCTGAGGCATCGGCCTACAGCGTGGTCATCATGGATACGGCTGGCCGGCTGCACATTGACGACGAGATGATGGGCGAGTTGGAGCGAATCAAGCAGCTCACGCGCCCACAGGAGGTGCTCCTCGTCGCCGATGCGATGACCGGCCAGGACGCGGTGCGCGTCGCCAGCGATTTTCACCGGCGGGTGGGCCTCACCGGCCTGATTCTCACCAAAGTGGACGGCGATGCGCGGGGTGGTGCGGCCATCTCCATCCGCGCTGTTACCGGGGTGCCTATTAAGTTTCTGGGCGTTGGCGAAAAAACTGACGCCCTGGAGCCCTTTTATCCCGACCGCCTGGCCTCACGCATTCTGGGCATGGGCGACGTGCTCAGCTTGATCGAGAAGGCCCAGACAGAAATGGACCAGACCCAGGCGATGGCCATGGGTCAGAAGTTGTTGAAAGGCGAGTTCAATCTGGAGGATTTCCTGGCCCAGCTCCAGCAGATAAAAAAGCTAGGCCCGCTGAGCCAGTTGCTGGAAATGATACCCGGGTACGCTAAGATCAGCAAGGACGTTTCGCCGGAGCTCACCGATCAGCAGATGAAGCGCGTGGAGGCGATTATCAATTCGATGACGCGGGAGGAGCGCCTCAACCCACGGATTATCAACGCCAGCCGCAAACGACGTATCGCGCGGGGCAGCGGTACCACGGTGCAGGAAGTGAATATGCTGCTGTCCCAGTTCCGCCAGACGCAGCGGATGATGAAGCGATTGGGCCAGGGGCGTGGGCCAGGTGGACTGATGTCGCTGTTCCGTTGACGGGCAGGTTTAGTGGAAACCTCACGTGACTAGGGGAGAGGGTATGCGTGTCTATTTGTCAGGCGCGTTTGGGCTACTTGTTAGGAGGTGATTCTGTGAGAGTCAAAGCGTTAGGACGATACATCGTGGCTGATCCTGCTGTTTGCCACGGCGCGCCAACTTTTCGCGGCACACGTATCTTGGTCGCAGACGTACTTGAACAGATAGCCAGTGGCATGGCTTGGGAGGCAATTATCGAAGAATGGCGTGGGGCATTGACCAAAGAGGCGCTTGCTGAGGCTGTTCGCCTGGCCCGTGAGGCATTGGTCATTCACGCGCCAGAGCTGGCTTTGGAGATGGTCGGCTCATGAATGTTCTGGATGAAAACATCCCTGACAGCCAACGACAACTCTTGCGTGGCTGGCGGGTTCGGGTTCGCCAGATCGGCCACGAGGTCGGTCGCCAGGGAATGAAGGACGAGGAGATCATCCCATTTCTGCACCAGCTAGGCCCGGTGACCTTCTTCACTCGTGATCTGGGTTTCTACCATCGCCATCTTTGTTATGCTGATTACTGTCTGGTCTGCCTGGCTGTGGGCCAGTACGAGGTAGCCAGCTTTATCCGTCGTTTCCTACGGCATCCTGCATTCAATACACGGGCCAAACGGATGGGTAAAGTGATCCGAGTGACCCATACGGGGATGCGAATATGGAAACTCCATGCTGAGAAAGAAGAAAGGCTGGTGTGGCCTTCTTAAAAGCTCCGGGCACACGAGCCTCGATGTGACTTTTCTGACCGGGGAAGAAAGTGCGCTTATCCATCAAGAACCTGCTGCGAGCTCTGCGCGCACCCTTCTTCGTAGCCACGGCCACCCAAACGTTGGTTGGGGCAGCGGTGGCCTGGAACGAAGGCTCGTTCTATCTGGGATACTTCCTGCTAACCGCTCTGGGGGTGGTTCTGGCCAACGCGGGAACCAATGCGGCCAACGATTACTTCGACCACCTTTCGGGCGACGACGAGGGCAACCAGGAGTTGACTCCCTTCAGCGGGGGCAGCCGGGTGATCCAGGAGGGTATCATCTCGCCACGGGGGATGCTGGTGCTGGCGTTTCTCTGCTACGGCATCGTAGTGGCCATCGGGTTGTACCTGACCTGGGCACGGGGCTGGGGTGTGCTCGCTTTTGGGCTGATAGGCGTGGTGTTGTCTTTTCTGTACGATGCCAAAATCTCCTATTTTGGGCGAGGACTGGGCGAGCTGGCGACCGGCATCCTGGCCGGCCCGGTCGTCGTCTGTGGGGCCTATTACGTCCAGGCCCA
The DNA here is from genome assembly GCA_021162125.1 of Anaerolineae bacterium. GTDB lineage: Bacteria > Chloroflexota > Anaerolineae > JACIWR01 > JACIWR01 > JACIWR01. The sequence continues at coordinate 12,407 of JAGGZG010000205.1, read as the reverse complement.
GCGCGTTACCCCGGAGATTGTGTGGGTCTCGTTGCCGGTGGGCCTGCTGGTCTCGCTCATCCTTTACGTGAACGAATTCCCGGACTATGCCGCCGATAGAATGGCCGGTAAGCGGACCATAGTGGTGATGCTGGGCCGTCGGCGGGCGATGCCGGGTTACATCGCTATAATCGTGGCCGTTTATCTGAGCATTCTGCTCGGTGTCCTGGTGGGCCTGCTGCCCTGGCCGACGTTGCTGGCTTTTCTGAGCCTGCCGCTGGCTTACAAAGGTATCCAGGGTATCCGCCAGTTCTACGGCGAGACGCCCAGGCTCATCCCTACTTGTGCGGTTACTATTAAAATGCATACGGCTACGGCGCTGTTGTTTACCCTGGGGTACGTAATTGACAAGTTTCTCGCCTGAACGCAACACGTAGTGGGTAATCGCTCTCGTTCCGTTTTCACAAGACCGCACTACGTTCACTATAAATCCACAAAGATGGAAAGGAGGTGAGACAGACGAATGGTAAGAATCCGATTGCGGCGTGTAGGTGCAAAAAAACAGCCTAGTTATCGAGTGGTGGTTGCCGATTCCCGTTCTCCCCGCGATGGCCGTTTCATCGAGAACATCGGCTTCTACAATCCTCGTACGGAGCCACCCATCGTTGAGATAAACGAGGAGCGGGCCCTGTACTGGCTCTCGCAGGGCGCGCAACCCAGTGATGCGGTCGCTCGTCTGCTGGAGAAGCTGGGAATCCTCGCTAAACTGGCCCAGATGAAGGCCGGCGAGGACCTGGCGACTACGGTGGCGGAACCAGATGCTACGGCTGAGTGAAGCTTTTTGGAGGAGGTGCTCTCGAGGTGGTCCACACGCGGGCTGTCGGGGGTCCTTTTCGGCGGCTCGCCAGAAAGATTGTTGTACATGGGCGTGACACGGAGGTTCCCCATCCGAGGAAAATCTGTGTGCTGGACGCCGGGGACATTGGGGGGTGTCCTCTAATTACTGTTCTCCCCCTCCTGCCCGGGAGGGCAGCGCTTCTATCAGGAAAGGAGTACAACCATGAAGGAGCTCATCGAATACATCGCCAAGTCTCTGGTGGACGATCCCTCGCAGGTGCAAGTCACTGAAATCGAGGGGTCCAACTCTATCATCTTCGAGTTGCGTGTTGCCCCAGAGGACATGGGGCGGGTTATAGGCAAGGGGGGTCGTGTGGCCAACGCGATGCGCACCTTGTTGCGGGTCACCGCAGCCAAGCAGGGCAAGCGAGCAACGTTGGAGATCGTCTAGATGCGGCGAACTGCGCGCAAATTGCGACCGCGCGAAGATAAGGGCTCAGGGGTAGCAGGACCGCCTTCTGAGCCCTCTTCGTCATCCGCACCAGGCCCGCCCCGCTATCTGGCCATTGGGAGGATCGTGCGCCCGTGGGGGATACTGGGCGAGGTAAAGGTCGAGATCCTGACCGACTGGCCGGAACGTTTTGCCCTGCTTGAGCACGTGTACCTGGGCGAGGAGGCGATGCCCTGTCGCCTGGAACGGGTCCGGTTGCATCAGGGATACGCACTGCTTAAACTGGCGGGCTACGATGACCGCAGCGCTGCCGAGGCTCTGCGCGGACAGGTGGTGCAAGTCCCGCACGAAGAGGCCATGCCCCTGGACGAGGGCGAGTACTACGTCTACCAGATCGAAGGATTGGAGGTGTGGACCGACGAGGGTGAGTCACTGGGGCGGGTAGTCGAGGTATTGTTCACCGGCTCCAACGAGGTGTACGTGGTGCACGGCCCTCGCGGCGAGGTGCTTATCCCCGCCATTGCCGACGTGGTCCTGAAAGTTGACCTAGAGGGCGGGCGGCTGGTCGTCCACCTGATGGATGGGCTGATTTGAGCGGTGACGTGGTCGGGTTATCCTACTGTGAACACCGGGCCGTCGCGGCAGACGAGCCACGGCCCGTGGTGGCATGATCCGCATACCCCCAGCCCGCAGCGCATGTACCCTTCACGGCTCACCTGGCCGGGCAGATGAAGCTCGGCGCACAAACGCTCCACTGCGGCCAGCATCCCCTCCGGACCGCAGGCGTACACCGTGGCCACGCGCTCCCGGTGGGCCACGTCACGGGCCACGTCGGTGGCCAGCCCACGCCCACCCGCCGAACCGTCCTCAGTAGTGACGACGACGGTGCAGCCCATCGCGGCGAAGCGCGCCTCCAGCAATAACTCCGCCTTTGTCTTCGCTCCGATGATGGCGATGACCTGCCTCCCGGCAGCACGTAGCCGCCGGGCCAGGAACGCTAACGGTGCTGCGCCGTATCCCCCGCCGATGAGCAGATGCGCACCGTTGCCCTCCACGATCTCGAACCCCCGCCCGAACGGCCCACGCCACCACAGCCGGTCGCCCACGTTCAGGGCGTGCACCTGTTGCGTGAACGGTCCCACGCGGGCGATGGTGAAGGTGAGCGGGTGATCGTCCACGATGCTGAAGGGTTTTTCGTCCGCACCCGGTAGCCAGACCATTGCGAACTGTCCGGGTTGGGCCTGCGCCCTTGCGTTCAGCACTAAGGTTTTGACGCGGACGTTTTCCTCCGTGATGCTGACGATGCGCGCGGCACTGGGCAGATTACCGCTCATGAGCTATCCCCCGAAACTCAGAGAGGCTGGCGTAGTCGTGCGCCTGCATCCATCCCGCCAGCTCATCCCGGATGTGCCCAAAGACCTCTGGGCCGCCCTGATACACCGCCGACCCCACGCCCACCGCTGTAGCGCCAGCCATCAGCATCTCCACCGCATCGCGCCCGCACGTCACCCCGCCGATGCCCACGACCGGCACGCTCACCGCCGCGCAGATGTCGTACACGCAGCGCACGGCGATGGGCCGGATAGCCGGTCCCGATACCCCGCCCACCCGGTTGGCCAGAATAGGCTGCCCGCTCTCAACGTCAATCACCATTCCCGGCCCCAGGGTGTTGATCGCGGCGATGGCGTCCGCGCCCGCATCCTCCACCGCGCGGGCGATGGCGACGATGTCGGTGACGTTAGGTGAGAGCTTGACGATGATGGGGAGAGTGGTGGCGGCCCGCACGGCGGCAGTGACCTGGGCGGCGCTGGCCGGATCCAGTGCGAACGGGCGGCCAAATTCGGCGGTGACGTTGGGGCAGGAGATGTTGACCTCGATGAGATCGGGGTTGGCGGTGCTGATGCGTTCGGCCACGGCAGCGAACCCGGCCACGGTTTCGGCGAAGATGCTGGCGATGAGAGGTACGCCCAGGGGAGCGAGTTGCTCTATGGCCGTGGCGATGATCTCGACCTCGGCCTCCACTCCTGGGTTGGGCAATCCGACGGCGTTGATCAGCCCGCCGCCCCAATCTATGACGGTCGGGTTCGGATGCCCGGCCCGGGGTGCTGGCCCGCACGATTTGGTGGTGACCGCTCCTGCGCCGCAGCGCGCTACTCGCTCCAGGAGCGGCGCGCTTGTGCCCAGGATGCCGGAGGCCAGCACCAGCGGGTTGGGCAACCTGATCCCGCATAGGTCTACGCTCAGATCGAGTGACATGACTGCTCTCTCGTGAAACTCTGGCTACGAGTTGCTGCCTTCCGAGGCTAAAAACTCCATCACCGTGTGGTACTGCTGATCTGTGATGCGTCCCGCAGCACGCAGCGTATCCAACATCTCCCGCAGGGTGAATACCGCACGTAGACGATAGCCGTGCGCAGCCAGCTTTTCTCGGCCGCCCTGCTCGCGATCTATGAGCACTACGATGTCCTGCACCTGCAAGCCGGCCTCTTTCAGCGGGGCGATGGCCTTGATCTTGCTCCCACCGGTGGTGATGAGGTCATCAAGCACGCCCACACGCTCGCCGGAGACGAACTCACCCTCAATGGCGCGTCCGGTGCCATAACTTTTGATCTCTTTGCGAGGGTACATCAGCGGCACACCCAGCTCCAGCGCGACTGCTGTGCCGATGGGCAGTGCTGCGTAGGGGATGGCCGCGATGCGCTGGTACGAGATGTTACGCAGCAGATGGGCATACGCCCGGGCGACTGCGCCCAGTACGGCGGGATACGATGCCAACAACCGCAGGTCCACGTAAATCGGCGAGCGTTTGCCGGAGGCGAGGGTGAAGTCGCCGAAGCGCACGCAGCCGACGTCAAACAGGTCGAGGGCTAGCCGGCGCAGAGACGCGGGCAAATCGGCAGCGCTGGGGTCAGGGGGTGAGGCTGCCGACCGGACGCGATTGATCCGCTCGCGCAGGCCCATCGCTGCGGTGCGTGGATCGTCGGCGAGTATCACGCCGCGTGAGACGTTGACGATGACCCCGCGACCGGCCGCGTTCAGCCCGGCCGCCAGCGCCGCCCCCAGGTCGCCGCCCTGCGCGCCGATGCCTGGCAGCAGTATCCACGTCTGCGGAGCAAGTTCGCGCACGGCCCGCAGCGCATCCGGGAACGTGGCACCGACCACCAGGCCCAGATTGCCGTGGGCATCCCATTCCATCGCGCGCCGGGCTACGGCGAGGTACAACGGATCGCCGTGCACGGGCAGGGTTTGCAGGTCGTTTGCGCCGGGGTTGGAAGTATGGCACAGCAGGAACACGCCCCGCTCGGCATAAGCCACGAAAGGCGCGACTGCATCGCGTCCCAGGTAAGGGTTCACGGTGACTGCATCCGCGCCCCACACCTCGAACGCGGCCCTGGCGTAGGCCTCCGCCGTGCTCCCGATGTCGCTACGTTTGGCGTCCAGGATCACCGGTATGCCGTCGGGCACGTAGGCGATGGTGCGTTGCAAAGCCTCCAGGCCGGCCAAGCCCAGCGCCTCGTAAAAGGCGAAGTTGGGCTTGTAGGCACAGACCAGGTCGTGTGTGGCGTCAATGACCCGTTTGTTGAAATCGAGCACGCTCCCGTCGGGAATGTGTTCTGGACGGGGGTCGAGCCCCACACACAACAGGCTGTCGTTGCGCTCGATTGTCGCCTTCAGTTTCTCGTAGAATCCCATGTGCGCCCTATGCCTTGCCCAGCACTGCCGCCAGTAGCGCCATGCGGATGTACATCCCGTTCTCCACCTGGCGGAAGTAAGCGGCGCGCGGATCGTCGTCCACGGCGTAGCTGATCTCGCCGACGCGCGGTAGCGGGTGCATGATGATCATCTTCTGTTTGGCCTTCTGCATCAGTTCGGGCGTGATGACGTAGCAGCCTTTCACCGCTTCATAATCGGCCAGATCCTCGAAGCGTTCTTTTTGCACGCGGGTCACGTAGAGTACGTCTACTTCGCCGATCACGCTGTGTACGTCGTCCGTCTCTCGGAAGCTGTGCCCCGCCGCTTTGACCTCTTCGATGATCTCGGCCGGCATGCGCAGAATATCGGGCGAGACGAAAGTGAACGAGGTGTCGTAGTTGAGCAGCAAGCGGGTGAGGGAGTGGACGGTGCGCCCGTATTTCAGGTCGCCCACCATGGCCACGTTGAGGCCGTCCACCTGGCCCAACTCGCGGCGGATGGTGTAGAAATCGAGCAGGGCCTGTGTGGGATGCTCCCCGACGCCATCGCCGGCGTTGATGAGCGGTTTGCGCGCATAATGTGCTGCTTTGGCCGCCGCTCCGACCTCAGGGTGGCGCAACACCACCACGTCAGCGTAGCTTTCCAGGGTGCGCACGGTGTCGGGCAGAGATTCGCCTTTGCTCACCGAGGAATAGCGCACCTCGTTGATGCTGATCACTTTTCCACCCAGGCGCATCATCGCCGCTGCGAAGGACGAGCTGGTGCGCGTGCTGGGCTCGTAGAACAGGTTGGCCAGCACTTTGCCCTGGAGCAGGTCGGCCGACCCGAAGCGCTCCACCATTGAGCGCATTTCGTCCGCCACCTGGCAGATGTGATCCAGCTTCTTGCGGTCGAATTGCTTGACCGAGAGCACGTCTCGGCCGAAGAAGCCATTGTCGGCGAAATCGGCCGGCACGGGGCGGGTCTTGGAGCCATTGGTCTGTGTGTCTGTCATTTGGTTTTCCTCCTTATTTCGGTGGTTTTGGAGGAACCCCGCACCCCTTTGTGACGCGGTCCCAGCCGATATATTGAGCGCGTATGAGAAGCGTGAAAACTGATCCCCGTCTATACATCCCTCTACCTGCCAATTAGCCGTGATGCGTGTTGCGTGTTCCGTCCTCATCATACACTACGTAATACGCAACACCTCTTGGAGGGTCGAAGGTTGCACAGTTGGCCTGATTCTGCCCTCACTGAGCCAAATTGCGCTGGGTATACAATGGCTGGCCGAACCCACGCGGGGCGAGCACTTCGCCATCGCAGTAGGCGAGCTTTCCGCGAAGCACAACCTTCCGCACGCGGCCCCGCACCGACGTCCCTTCAAACGGCGTCCAGCCACACCTGGTGTGCAGCCCCTGGCGCGAGATGATGTGCTGCGCGGTGGTATCAATCTCGATTTCACCCTCTGGTGGTGCGAAACCGAAGATGCGTGCCGGGTTATCGCGCATGAGCTCGACGAGCCGTTCCAGTGAAAGCCGTCCCTCGTGGACGGCGGTGAGTATGAGGGGCAGCACGGTCTCCAGGCCGGGCACGCCGGGCGGCGGATGCTCGCCTTCTTTTTCGGCGATGGTGTGCGGGGCGTGGTCGGTGGCGACGCAGTCCACCACGTCCAGGTTGGCCCACAGCGCGTCGCGGTCGGCGGCGGTGCCCAGGGTGGGTTTCATGTACCCGAAAGGCCCCAATCGCTGCGCGTCGGTTTCGGTGAGGAACAGGTGATGCGGCGTGACCTCGCAGGTGATGGGTGCGCCGCGCTCTTTCGCCGCGCGGATGAGCGCGATTTCGGCGGCGCGACTCACGTGGCAGAGGTGCACTGGTTGATTGTGGGCTTGGGCCAGAGCGATGACCCCGGCCAGGGCCAGTCCCTCGGCGTGGATGGCGATCGGGCGGCGAGCGGGCCACTCGCGGAAGTGCGCCATCACCGCCGATAGCTCCACCAGCCGCAGCGGGCCATAGGTCTGGCCCAGGTACATCTTCAGCCCGCAGGCCTGATCGTGCAGGCGGGCGACTGCGGCCGCGTTGTTCTCGGTGGCACCCAGATAGAGGCCGTAATCGCAATGGGCTTTCTCCGTGGCGGCCTGTTTGGCGCGCAGGCTGCCGGCGTTGATCACTGGTGGGCTGTTGTTGGGCATGTCCAGCACGGCTACGATGCCACCCGCCAGCGCGGCCGCCGTGCCCGTGGCGAAGTCTTCTTTGTGCGTGCCGCCCGGATCCCGCAGGTGCACGTGGACGTCAATCAGGCCGGGCAGACGAAGTGTGCTCATCGCCAATGCCTCACACAAAAAACGGGTGCCCCGCTGACGCTGCTCGCGTCACCTGGCACCCGTGATCTCGCTGCTCTTCCTGGTAGTTTGTGTCTCGCTCTCACACTCTCCTCGCTTGTGTCCCACTGGGGCAGGATTCTACCACAAAATCGTCTGGCGCGCAAATTGAGGGCGGGCCTTCTGACATCATTAATGACATTGTCCCACGTGTTCCTGGCAGGTGACCTGCCCACAGACTTTGCAACGTATCTGGCTGTGCACGCACAGGAGCTTCCCGCACACGGCGCAGGCTCCCATGTCGTCCTGGCACAGGGTGCAGAACTCCCGCTTGCAGGCGCTGCAGTGCAGAATGCACTCGTCGCCGGCCAGGTGGCCGTTGGTGCACAGGTGCAGACGGTAGCGCGGCTGGCCGCAAGCTTGGCAGAGGGGTGGGTCCACCCGACGCAGGAGCGGGTCCCAGACGAAGGTATGTGTGATGGACGTGTATCGGTTCTCGACGATCGCTTCCAGGGCGAGCTTGGGCTGGGTGATGAAGGCCACGTTGATCAGATTCAGAACCAGCCGCAGGCGGTATTTGGCCTCCACGTCGGCCAGTTTGCGCTCGCGCTCGGCGCGGGTGAAGGCCAGTTTTTCCTCCAGACTGCGACGCCGGTCCTCGTCCGCTGCGCGGGCCATCCGCCGCTCCAGTTCGGCGGATGTGTCGTCGTAGTATGCCTCCAGGCGGGCGCGATCCAGTTCCAGGCGGCGGGCGGTGCGCCGTTGCAGAGCGCGGATCCGGGGTTCCAGCTTTTTGGCCACCACCTGCCCCGCCAGTTCTTGCAGCCAGGTCAGGCGCTCAACGCTGAGCAGGGGAAGGTCCGGCTTCCAGAGTGGGGGGGCATCCGGCAATGGTCGCAGGCGATATTCCCGCTCCAGGGGAAGGGGGGAGTGCGCTTCTTCCAGCGCCCGGGCCGGCTGGCCGCTGTGCAGGTCCATGATCGCCGAGACCAACTCCTCTTGCTTCTCGTCGGTGATCAGGGCGACCTTGAAGTTGAATCGCACGTAGTGGTGAAGCTGCGGCCGCGCCGTGGCGTTTTTCGGGAGTCGCAGGCGGGCGTTGGGCAAACCGATCTCTTTCTGGATAACCTCGAACAATCCCGACTTCGCCAGGCGTACATCGTTGATAAACCAGTGGATGGCCTGACCCCGGCTGCGCACGTCCTCTTCGATGCGCTCCAGCAGCGGGTGGCCATAGGTCAGGTGCAGAGCGTCAGGGTGAGCAGCGGCTGCCTCTTCGCTGAATGCCAGCCGCAGGTAGGTGTCGGTCCGTAAACGACGGGCGACCTCGTCGGGCAGGAGGACGTCCACCAGGTTGTAGGCTGGTCGTTCTACCAGTGCTCCCACTTCCTCACAATAGGCCAGGATGAAGTCTTGTAGCGTGTCCCCCATGAACTACTCCACCCCGAAGTCCTGACCAAAGAGAGCCTCGTCGTAGGCTTTAGTCTCCAGATACGACTGGCGGGCCCGTACCAGCTCCTCCCCCAGTCTCTCCATCTCCGCTGCCACATCCTCTTTCGAGCGGGCGCGGGTCCAGATGTCCAGTACGATTTCCTCGAAGTCGCGTTCGTCGGCCAGGTTGCCCAGGATCATGTCCATCTCGCCGATGACCAGCTCGAACATGTTGATTTTGCGGTCAAGGATGTTCAGGATATAATCCTCTATGGTGTCCTCGGCCGAGAGGTTGAAAATCTCCACCTCCCGCTCCTGCCCGATGCGGTGGATGCGTCCCACTCGCTGTTCGATGCGCATGGGGTTCCAGGGCAGGTCGTAGTTGATCATTCGCCGGCAGAATTGCAGGTTGCGCCCCTCGCCGGCAGCCTCGGTGGAGAGGAGGAACTGGGCCTCGCGCTCGAAACGGGCGATGGCCTCGTTTTTCTGCGCCGGGGTGAGTTCGCCTCTGTAGACTACCAGGTCGTAGCCGGCGGCGCGCATCTGCTCCTCCAAGTAGTCCAGGGTGGCCAGGAAGTGGGTGAAGATGATGGCTTTCTCGTTGCTGGCGGCCAGCAGTTTGAGCAGCGCTTCGGTCTTGGCCAGGCGGTCTATCTGGCTCGCCTGTTCGGCCAGGCGGGCCAGGGTGGCTCGCTGCTCGGCCGGGAGGTTGTCACTGGCGGCCAGTTTTTCCAGCGTGGGGCGCACGGCCATCGCGCTGGAACCTATCTCGCGCTGCAAAATCTGCAGGGTGAAGCGGTTGAGGCCCTTGCGTCTCCGGCCGCCCGTGCCCTCGACGGTGCGCAGCGTCTCCCGCACGAAGGCGCTGACCTCGTCGTAGAGTGCCCGCTCCGGTGGCGTGAGCTGCAAGCGGATGGTGTGCGCCCGGCGGCGGGGTAGGTGGATGCTGACCTGGCTGCGGGTGTTGCGCACCATCACGTCGGCCAGCAGGGCGCGCAGTTCCCCGCGATTCTTGGGCAGGCGGGGGTCGCCGCGCACGACGAAGCGCCGCTTGAACTCGCGCCGCGTCTTGAGTTGCCCCGGCTTGAGCACAGTAATCAGGTTGTGGAGCTCGTCCAGGTTGTTTTGCACCGGCGTGGCGGTGAGCATCAGGATGTATTTCTTCTGCAGGGCGTTGACCAGCTTCCACGAGGCGGTGGCGCGGTTCTTGAGGTGGTGCGCCTCGTCCACGATGACCATGTCGAACTGCACTTTTTCGATGGCCCGGCGGTGTTCGGCCCGCCGGGCGGTGGCCAGTGAGGCGATAATCCGGTCAAAGGTGCTCCACGCCTGCGGGCCCAGGGCGCGAAATCGGGGATCCTCATTGGTGACGAAATCGGTGAGCAGGAATTTGGAGGCCATCTCCTCGCGCCACTGTTCGACCAGGGCGGGTGGGGTGAGGATGAGCACTTTGCGCACCAGCCCGCGCAGCAGGTACTCTTTGAGTACCAGGCCAGCCTCGATGGTCTTGCCCAGGCCCACCTCGTCGCACAGCAGCCCGCGCCCCCGGAAGCGGCGGAGGGCCGTGCGCGCCGTTTTGATCTGATAGGGAAAGGGATTGACGGCAATGGACTCCAGGGCCAGCAGTTCCTCGAAGCCCTGGATGAGCGAGAGTCGCTCGCCTTGCAGCCGCAGGCGGTAGGTCCGTTCGTCGGCGAAGCGCTGGCGGGCCAGGGCGCGCAGCACAGCCAGGTTGTCCGGCGCGAGCACGATGTCGTATCCGTTGCCGTCAATGACTCTCGTTCCCGTGTTTCGGGTCTTTTGTTTCAAACTCACCCCTCGTTAGAACTTATGGTTCACGTGAAATAGTGGGGTTCGCGTTGGTGTCCCGATGCTCAAGCATCGGGCTGAGCGGCCCAAGCCCGCTGAAGCGGGCTCAGGGCGCTTTAGAGTGTGTCGGAAAACTCGCGTTATGTCACAACCCTCCTGTGCATACATAGGTAAAAGTTGACCATAATCGCAATTCTTCGATACACTCTTTAGCGCCCTTCGTTCTCTTAGCCTGGACGTGAACGTCCAGGCCTTCCGGCGATAGCCCCACGAATCCGCGAAGAACCGAACTTATTTGAACTCGGCCAGGTAGTGCTCAAGCAATCTGTGCTTCGGGTATCTGCAGCATCTTCGCTTGCACTGATTCAAGGAGAGCATCCCGCATAAAAGCACTTGCTTGGAGTATTTCGATGCCGATCAATTCGCCTTTGCCGTTAAGCTCCACCGTGATGTTCGGACCGAGTTCGACGCTCCCGGCTTCCGGCTTATCTGAGATGGCTATATGCATCTAGGGCTTGCAGCCGAGCGTCCACCTGCGTGGACGCGCCTGTCCACGCAGGTGGACAGCCAGTTTTAGCTCCTCAGGCGCGGTTTCAACCGCTGGCCTGAGTAGTAACTCCTGTACTTCATGTATTCTGTATTCTGTCCACGCTATGATGCGTTGCTTTGCCATGATTGAGCTCTGCTTGACCAAGTCGTAGGAGATGAACCGCCTTTTTGGTGTGGCCGCTGAACGGCAGTGTGATTTCGTTGTTCTCTCTATCTCTTAATCCAGATGGTTGCCTATGATTTAGTTTAGCACAATTCTCTCAATGCTGCAAGCGCTTGCCGACAATAAAAGTGCGACGTACTTCCCAAAGTGCGTCGCACCTTGCTGCTGATTTCACAAAGACGATTATCTGTGCGGATTTACCGCAGCAACTGTCGAGCTATGACCAGGCGTTGTATCTCGCTGGTGCCCTCGCCGATGGCGCACAGGCGCTGGTCGCGATACATACGCTCGACCTCGTATTCCTTCGTGTAGCCATAGCCGCCATGAATCTGTATCGCCTTGTAGCATACCCGCTCCGCCATCTCGGAAGTGTAGAGCTTGGCCATGGCCGCCTCTTTGGTGTAGCGCACTCCCCGGTCCTTGAGCCAGGCGGCGCGGTAGATCAGCAGGCGGGCGGCGTCAATCTCGGTGGCCATGTCGGCCAGCATCCACTGGATGGCCTGGAAGTTGCAGATGGGCTGGCCGAACTGGACGCGCTCTTTGGAGTAGGCCAGCGCCCGCTCGAAAGCCCCCTGGGCCAATCCCAGGGCCATGGCCGCGATGGCGATGCGTCCCGTGTCCAGAGTGGTGAGGAACTGTTTGAAGCCCTCGTTCTCCTTGCCCAACAGATTGGCTGCCGGAATGCGGCAGTCTTCAAAGAAAAGCTCTGACGTGACTGAACCCCTGAGGCCCATCTTTTCCTCGTCGCGGCCTGGGCGGAAGCCGGGGGTTCCCTTTTCGACGATGAAGCTGGAGATGCCCCGCGACCCTCGCTGCGGATCGGTGACGGCGGTGATGATGACCACATCGGCGATGGAGCCGTTGGTGATGAAACACTTCTGTCCGTTGATGACCCACTCGTCGCCATCGCGCACGGCGCGGGTCTTAGTGGCCCCGGCATCGGAGCCGGCCCCCGGCTCGGTTAGCCCGAAAGCGCCGATCCACTCCCCACTGCACAGCTTGGGCAGGTACTTTTGCTTCTGGGCATCGCTGCCGAAGAGGTAGATGGGTTCACAGCACAGGGAGGTGTGGGCGTCCAGGGTGATGGCGGTGGAGCCACAGACGCGGGCGATCTCTTCCATGACGATGGCCAGACTGACGTTGTCGGCCCCGGCCCCGCCGTATTCCTCTGGGAAAGGCAGGCCCAGGAAACCCAGGG
>JAGGZG010000083.1 GCA_021162125.1 Anaerolineae bacterium | reverse complement strand
GTGTAGGGGTAGCCTCCGGAGTGGGGGTCTCCGTCGGCTGGCGGTTGGCGATAGAGATCTGGTGGACGATGTACTCAATGTAGTTGCTGTCGCGGCGGATGACACGTAGCCGCAACTGATACACCCCATCAGGTATGAGGGTAGTGTCCCAGGTGCCCAGCGGCCCATTGTTGACCATATTCTCGTGCACCTCTATGAAAATCCAATCGCCCGTGGGATTGGGGTCGGGTGCATAGAAAAGATCGTACCGCCAGAAGTCAGGGTGCGTGGCCGTCCCGGTGACGGATACCACGCCCCGGATTATGGCATTATCCTGGGGCGAGGTGATGATGGCAACTCCCTGGGCCGGAGGCGCGGCATGTAACACGGTGACGGGAATGAAGAGAGCGATGAACAGCAGGCAAGATAAGGTCTTTTTCATGCGCAACGTATTCTCCTCGTCGGCTTTTAAAGTCGGCCTAAGTTTATCACAAAACGGAGATTAAGACAAGAGCCACTTGGCGGCACGAGTAGGGCCACAGCGCAGCCACCCCGGGCTCCGCAAAGGTGCGACGCACTTTGCCTTTAGCCACGTCCAATTGGAACGCTCCCCTGGAACCGGTGGGCTTCTGTTCTGAAATACGTCGCAACCGATGAGAGGAAGCGGTGTTATAGTTAATGCAGTGCGGATCCGTATAATCGTAAAAGGAGAAGGAATTATGATCAAGATTGTAACCGATTCAACAGCGTACCTACCGGAGGAAATAGTCCAGCGCTACGGCATTCATGTCATCCCGTTAAACGTGCTCTTCGGCAATCGCATTTACAAGGAAGGTCTGGACTTGTCGTACGAGCAATTCTACCAGAAGCTCGCCCAGGCCAAGAACCTGCCCACCACTTCCCAACCCGCCGTCGGCGAATTTTACGACCTCTACTCCGAGCTAACCCGAGATGGAAGCGAAGTGATCTCGATTCACATCAGCAGCAAAATCAGTGGCACCATTGATTCGGCACTGATGGCCTGCAAAGAACTGCCCGACGCTCTAATTTCTGTCGTGGACTCACTTTCCACCGCCATAGGTCTGGAGTTAATGGTCATCGCTGCCGCCGAGGCCGTATCCGCCGGGCAGAGCCGCGCCGAGGTGGTGGCCATGCTAGAGCGGATGGCACGCGAAACACGGCTGTTCTTCGTGGTGGACACGCTGGAATACCTGCAGAAAGGCGGGCGCATCGGCGGGGCAGCCGCGTTGGTCGGCACACTGCTCAACGTGAAACCCATCCTCTGTTTCAAGGATGGCCGCATAGAGGCCCTGGAAAAAGTACGCACCAAGCGCAAAGCCGTGAACCGGCTTCTGGACGTGATGGTGGAGGAGATAGGGAGCGACGAGCCGGTACGTGTGGCAATTGGCCACGCCATGGCCCCGGAGGAAGGGCAGGCGCTATTGGAGAGAGCACGGTCACGCCTCAATTGCACAGCCTCTTACCTGGCCCAGATTGGGCCGGTAATCGGCACTCACGCGGGCCCAGGCGCACTGGGGATGGCAGCCTGCACCGAGCGCGTCATCCAGGGAGAATAACGGCCTGGCGAGTCTGAGGAACCCGCTACAAAGTCCCCACAAGCCACCGGAATCAACCCGATCCGGTGGCTTGATTACTAAAAGCGGCTTCCAGGCCACGGGAGTGCAGGTAGAGCCACATGCGCCTTTGACATCTCGCCGATAATGGTTTACAATATAGGCCCTGCGCTGCGGAGTACGCACTGCTCCTGCTTTGCGCCAGAAAAGGGAAATAGCACGCGAGCGTACAAACTTTTCTCAGGAGGACAACATTTATGAAGGAGTACAAAATTGGTCAACTGCGCAATGTGGCCTTGTTGGCACACGGCAGCGCAGGGAAGACGTCCTTGGCCGAGGCGATGCTGTTCGATACGGGCGCGATCAGCCGCCTGGGGCGGGTAGGCGAAGGGAACACGGTAGCAGATTTCGACGAGGAAGAAATTCGACGTGGAATCTCACTGAACACGGCGGTCATCCCCTGCGAATGGAACGGCTACAAACTAAACGTGCTGGACACGCCTGGCTACATGGATTTCGTCGGCGAAGTCAAGGGTGCGATTCACGTGGTGGAGAGTGTGCTCATCGTGCTGGACGCGGTGGGCGGCGTCGAGGTAGGCACAGAGCTGGTGTGGGGCTACGCCGACGAGCGTAATCTGCCGCGCATGGTATTCATCAACAAGATGGACCGCGAGAACGCCAACTTCGAGCGCGTGCTCCAGATGCTGAGCGAAAAGTTTGAGGCGAGGTTTATCCCCATTCAACTGCCCATCGGCCAGGAAAGCAGCTTCCAGGGCGTAGTTGACCTGGTTGGAATGCGCGCCTACCTGGGCAGCGAGGGCAAGCAAGGTGAAATTCCCTCGCAGGTCCAGGGCGAGATTGACGACTATCGCTTGCAACTCATCGAAGCAGCAGCAGAAAGTGACGACGAACTTATTGAGAAGTACTTTGATCAGGGTGAACTCAGCGAGGAGGAGCTACGCCGTGGAGTGAAGGCGGGCGTGGTGGACAGGACAATAGTGCCCGTACTGTGCGGCTCAGCAACGCAGAACATCGGCATCCAGGCCCTGCTGGACGCCGTGGCCCTTTACATGCCCTCGCCGCTGGATGCTCCCCCCATACTGGCCAGAGGCCTGGCCACCAATGAAGAGGTACCCCTGGAAACCAGCGAGGCTGGTCCCCTGGCAGCCCTGGTGTGGAAGACCCTGGCCGATCCCTACGTTGGCAAGCTGACCTACTTCCGGGTATACAGCGGCGCGATGGAATCCGATTCGCGGGTGTTCAACGCCCGGCGTGGCGAGGAGGAGCGGTTGGGTCAACTCTACTGCCTGCGGGGCAAGGAACAAATCCCGGTGAACAAAGTATCCGCCGGCGACATGGGGGGCGTGGCCAAGCTGAGCGGTGTATCCACCGGGGACACACTGTGCGACAAGGACCATCCCATTTTGTTGCCCGCGCCCGAGTTCCCATCTCCCATCTTCGACGTAGCCGTGGCTCCCAAGACCAAAGCGGACTCGGCGAAAATGGGCGCTGCGCTCACCCGCCTGTGCGAGGAAGACCCCACACTGCATTGGCGGCAGGAGCCCAGCACCCGCCAGGTGATCCTCTCCGGTATGGGAGAGGCCCACGTGGACATCGCCGTCCGCCGGCTGGAAAGCAAATTCGGCGTGAGTGTCGAGACCTCAACCCCTAAAGTACCCTATCGGGAGACAGTGACCAGGACGGCCCATGCCCAATATCGGCACAAGAAACAGACGGGAGGCGCGGGCCAATTTGCCGAGGTACACGTGCGAATTGAGCCACTGCCACGGGATAGCGGCTTCGAGTACGTGTGGGAAGTTTTCGGCGGGGCCATCTCCAGCTCCTTCATGCCCTCCATCGAGAAGGGCGTCAAGCAGGTGATGGAACAGGGTGTGATCGCCGGCTATCCGGTAGTGGATGTTAAGCTCGCCGTCGTGGATGGCAAGGAGCACCCTGTTGACTCCAAAGACATCGCTTTCCAAATCGCCGGCCGTGAAGTGTTCAAACTGGCGATGCAGAAAGCCGGGCCGGTGCTGCTGGAACCCATTATGAACGTGGTCATCACCGTACCTGAGCAATACATGGGTGACGTGCTGGGCGATCTAAATACCAAGCGTGCGCGGGTGCAGGGCATGGATCAGCAACGTGGATGGAGCATAGTTACTGCCCAGGTTCCCCTGGCGGAGATGCAACGCTATGCCACTGACCTGCGGTCCATCACCCAGGGACGAGGGTACTTCACCATGACGCTCTCGCATTATGAAGAGGTGCCAGCGCACATCGCTCAGGAGATTATTGACGCCGCCAAACGCGAAGCAGGAAAGTAGATCGGACGGGCCGGTCCGATAACTTTATACTGTACATAGCGGGTTTCGACACCGATGCCTGCTGTCTATCCTGGCCAACTGTTATGGGTGTCAACTGCGAAGGGGGTAGTCTGGCATGGGAAACAAAGAACGAATCTTGATAGTGGACGACGAACCTGGCATGTGCGAGTTCCTCGAGTACCTGCTTGAGGGGGAAGGCTACGAAGTGGACACCGCACTCAGCGGGACGGAGGGCCTGCTCAAGCTGGAGGAGGATGGGTTCGCACTGGTACTGGCCGACATCAAGATGCCGGGCATGGACGGGATCGAATTGCTGCGCCGCGTGCGAGAGGTGGACAAAAACGTCGTTTTCGTAGTGATGACAGCTTACGCTTCAATGGAGACCGCCATCAAGGCCATCAAGTACGGCGCCTATGATTACCTGGGCAAACCTTTTGACGACACAGAGAAAATCCTGGCCGTGATCGAGCGAGGCATAGCACGCTACCGGGAACTCATCGCCGAGGAGCGTCTCGTCTCCCTGAATGCGTAACCTTAAGAGATCAGCGCCGACCCGGTCGTGTTCGACACCCTTGCACTCTCCGTGACAGACATAGCACCCGTTCTACGTGCTGCCCGGCAAGATATCTCCAAAACCCAAAACGCCACCGTGGAGGTGGCGTTTTACATACTGATGGGCCTTGCCCTATAAGTCGTTTTCGGGTAGAATACAGATCATCACGCTGAGGAGACAAGCAATGGTCAAATTAATATATCGGGACAAAGAGTGGGAGGTAAAGCCGGGAATGACAGTGCGCGACGCCATCCTGAAAACGGGCCTGAAGCCCTACGCCGTGCTTCCCGTGCGCGATGGCAAACTGATCAACGAGGAGACCATCCTGCGCGATGGAGATGAGATAAAACTGGTGGCAGTGGTATCGGGGGGATAAGGTAAAAAACGAAAGGGTGAATCTTGAAATGCCGTAAGTGCGGCCACACGGCCGTGATCAACATGCGCGAGCACAAGCTGGCGCTTTGCGAAGAGCATTTCCTGGAATGGATTCCAGAGCGGGTACAGCGGACCATTCACAAATATCAGATGTTCGGCCCCGACGACAAAATCCTGGTCGCCGTCTCCGGCGGCAAGGATAGTCTGGGGCTGTGGGACGTCCTTCTGCGCCTGGGTTACCAGGCTGAGGGACTGTACATCAAGCTGGGTATTGAGGAAGGAGCCTACTCGGATGAATCGTTAGGCTACGTGGAGCGCTTCGCAGCGGAACGGGAAGGAGCGCACTTTCAGGTAGTGGACGTGAAGGCTACTTACGGGATGAGCGTGCCAGAGATCGCCCGCGCCAAGCACCGTGGACGCAAGGTGTGCTCGGTATGCGGACTGATCAAGCGGCACGTCATGAACCGCGTGGCCTACGAGGGCGAGTATGCCTGCATCGCCACCGGACACAACCTGGACGACGAGGTGGCGGTGCTCATGCAAAACACCCTGCGCTGGCAGATGGGCTACCTGGCCCGTCAAGCGCCAGTGCTACCCGCAATTCATCCCAAGCTGGCGCGCAAGGTTAAGCCCTTAGTCCACCTGTACGAGCGGGAGACCGCTGCTTACGCCCTGGTGCGCGGCATCGATTACATCTACGACGAATGCCCCTACGCCGTGGGAGCGACCACCCTTTTCTACAAAGATCTGCTCAATCAGCTCGAAGCACACTCGCCGGGGAGCAAGCTGAGCTTTTACCTCAGCTTCTTGCGGGCCAGAAAGCAGGGACTCTCTTTCGGCGATCAGGGCCGACCGGAGTTGCACGACTGCACGAGGTGTGGCCAGCCGACCACTGCGCCGGACATGTGCGCTTTCTGCCGCCTGTGGGAGGACGTTGAAAGGTAGACAAAACCCCGGTTTTCCGCTATAATAGAGCGCGTACGAAAAACGTGATGAGAGGCCATTGCTGTTGATGGGCCCGCCGGGCAATTGAGCGTGTTGCGTGCCACGTGTTTGTCCCGTGTCACCGCACAAGGAGGGGGGTGAGATCATGGCTGACTGATACCGGCTTCCGGTTGACCTGAAGCGTCAACGCAGGGAAGCCGGTTTTTGCTTTGCGAAGCCCCTGGCGCAGTCTCCTGCACTCTCACCAGGGAGGCGAGTACCTGCATTTTGCGAGGAGGGTAACTGCTCAGGCTACTTCTGTTAGCGATTGAAATCGCCTCTAGAGGGCTTGCAGCCGAGCGTCCACCTGCGTGGGCGCGCCTGTCCACGCAGGTGGACAGCCAGCTTTAGCTCCTCAGGCGCG